>NZ_JAFOIN010000077.1:0-58931 GCF_017421385.1 Ruthenibacterium sp.
ATAAGACGGTACCGCACAATTCCGACGCCGACAGCGCAATGAGATTTTTGCGAAACATGGCGGAGAGCCATGGCGGCACAGTGCCTGAAGCTCAGGGTGTAAATTGTGCGGTCTGTCTTCGATGAAACCGGAAAGGGATAAGCCGTATGCCAGAAGAAAATACCCCCAAAAACCCGGCGGAGCACGATTCCTTTGCAAAAGCTCTGCGCCGCACGGCGCGCCCGGCTCATTTTGCAAGCCTTGCCCGCCGCGCCGCCGCCTGCCTGCGGGAGCGCGGCGCCGAGGCGCTGTGGCGCGAGGCGTCGTTCCGCATCAGCCTGATGACAAAGGGCGAGGTGTGGCGTTTCCGCGCCGACATCCCGCTGCGCCGGGAGCTTAAGGCCCAGCGCGCGGCGCGCTTTGCCCGCATGCCGCTTGTGTCGGTGGTGGTGCCGTTGTACAATACGCCGCCCAAATTTTTGCGCGAAATGATGCGGAGCGTGCTGGGCCAGACCTACGCCGGCCTGGAGCTGGTGCTGGCGGACGCATCCGACGCGGCCCACGGCGAGGTGGAAAAGGCTGTGCGTGCCGTGCGGGACGCGCGCGTGCGTTATATCCGCCTTGCCAAAAACGGCGGCATTGCCGAAAACACCAACGCGGCCCTTGCGGCGGCACAGGGAGAGTATATCGCTTTGCTGGACCACGACGACGTGCTCACCCCCAATGCGCTGTACGAGGCGGTGAAAGCCGTCAACGAGCAGGGGGCGGACTTTGTTTATTCGGATGAGATCGTGCTGGATTCCACGCTGAAAAAGCTGGGCGAATACCATTTCAAGCCGGACTTTTCCCCCGACACGCTGCGCGGCTGCAATTACATCACGCATCTGGCCGTATTCAGCCGTGCGCTGCTGGCGGCGGCGGGCGGCGGCGAACGCGCGGAATTTGACGGCGCGCAGGATTTCGACCTGATCCTGCGCTTGACGGAGCGCGCCCAAAAGGTGGCGCACGTTCCCAAAGTGCTGTATTGGTGGCGCGGGCACGGCGGCTCCACCGCCAGCGGCATGCAGGCAAAGCCTTATGCGCTGGCGGCGGGCGCGGCGGCGGTGGAGGCCCAGCTTCTGCGCCTGGGCATGCCCGGCCGAGTGGAACCCATTCCCGGCAGCCCCGGCGCATACCGCACCCAGTATGACGTCACGCGGCCCGGCCGCGTGACGGTGCTTATCCCCAACAAGGACCATTCGGAGGACCTGGCCCGCTGTCTGGAAAGCCTGTACCGGAACGCCGGCTGGGACGATCTGGAGGTGCTGGTGCTGGAAAACAATTCCACACAGGCCGAAACGTTCGCCTGTTACAGGCGGGCACAGCAGCAGTACCCGAACTGCCGCGTGCTCACCTACAAAGGCGGCTTCAATTTCAGCGCCATCAACAATTTCGGCGCGCGGCATGCCACGGGCGAACACCTGCTGCTGCTGAATAACGACATCCAGGTGGAAACGCCCGGCTTCGTGCGGGAGCTGCTGTCTTATTCCCAGCGGCCGGACGTGGGAACCGTGGGCGCGAAGCTTTTTTACCCCGACGGAACCATCCAGCACGCGGGCGTATTCATCGGTTTGGGCGGCAGCGCCGGACACAGCCATAAGGGCCACCCGCGGGACAGCGGCGGCGATATGTACCGCCTTGCGACCACGCAGAATATGTGCGCGGTGACGGGCGCGTGCCTGATGGTGAAAAAAGAGCTTTACGACCGCTTCGGCGGGCTGGACGAAGAAAATTTCGCCGTAGCGTACAATGACGTGGACTTTTGCCTGCGGCTGTGGCAGAGCGGGCTGCTGAACGTAATGACGCCCTTTGCGGCGGCGGTGCACCATGAGAGCAAGAGCCGGGGCGACGATACCCGCGCGGGCGGCGAGAAGCAGGCCCGGTACGAAAGGGAAAAAGCGCGCTTTTGTGCCAGATACGCTGGACTGATGCAGCAGGGCGACCCGTATTATAATCCGCATTTTACGCTCCTATATGAAAACTATGGGTATAAATAAAGAAAATTATACAAAATACGCGACCTGAAAGAGCCGCAGGGCCCCGCTTGCGGCATTGCCTGCGCAGCGGCGGATGCGGGAACCGGGCCGCGTGCGTCTTTGTGCCGCGCCGGTTCGGGGCGCGTTCATAGTTCATAAAGGGACGGCCTTTGACCCGCAGCGCTGTTTGAACGGCCGCGCAAAGCGCTTCACGGCGGCGCATAAAAGGCAAGGCTGGCCATTGTTAAAAAGGAGATTATCCATGAATTTGAAAATCAAGCGCATGCGGGAGCTGGCGGGCTTCTTTGCCCAGACGGTGCGCACGGATGGCTTCGGCCCCACGCTCAAGCGTTCGGCGGCATTTTTGAAGCGGCGCTTCGGCAGCAAAAAAGGGCGTTTTCTGCCCAAAAAGGAAACGCTGGCGGCCCAGCGCGCGCTGGATTACGGCGCGCTGGGCTGGCCTGCGGTGAGCATCTGCGTACCTCTGTACAATACGCCGCAGAAATACCTGCGCCAGCTGCTGGACAGCGTGTTGGGCCAGACCTGCCCGAATTGGCAGCTCTGCCTGGCCGACGCCAGCGACGCGGCCCACGGTGATGTGGCGCAAACGGTGCGCGCCTATCAGGCCCGGGACGCGCGTATCGTATATACGAAGGTGGAAAACAAAGGCATCTCGGCCAACACCAACGCCGCCGCCGCGCTGGCCGCCGGGGAGTACCTGGGCCTTGCCGACCACGACGACGTGCTGGCGCCTCATGCGGTATACGAGATGATGAAGGCCGCTCACGAGACGGGCGCGGCGTTTCTGTACAGCGACGAGGCGTTGTTCACTTCGGACGTGCGCCGGCCCACGGCAGGCCACTTCAAACCGGATTTTGCGCCGGATTACCTCAACTGCTGCAATTACATCTGCCATTTTTCCGTGTTCCAAAAGGCTCTGTTCGACGCTGTGGGAGGGCTGGACCCTGCCTGTGACGGCAGCCAGGACCACGACCTGTTCCTGAAGCTGAGCGAGCGGGCCGTGCCTGTGCATGTTCCCAAGGTGCTGTATTACTGGCGTGTGCACGAGGGCTCCACCTCCGGCGGCACAGGGGCGAAGCCCTATGTGGCTGCGGCGGCCAAACGCGCCGTTGCGGGGCATCTGGCGCGCACGGGCGCAAAGGGCGCGGTGGCGGACGGCTTGTTTCCAAGCACCTACAAGGTGGAGTATGCCGTCGAGGGAAATCCGCTTGTCTCCATCCTCATCCCGAACAAGGACCACGCGGACGATCTGCGCAAGGCGCTGACGTCCATCTTCACCAAAACGGCGTATCCCAACTATGAGGTCCTTGTCGTCGAGAACAATTCCGTGGAGCCCGCCACCTTTGACTATTATCGGGAGCTGCAAAAGCAGCATCCCAACTGCCGCGTCGTGACGTACGAGGGCGGTTTCAATTTCAGCGCCATCAACAATTTCGGCCGTAAGGCCGCCCGGGGCGAATATCTGCTGCTGCTCAACAATGACGTGGAAGTCATCAACGGCACATGGCTGGGCGAGATGCTGGCCCTGTGCGCGCAGCCGGGCGTGGGCATCGTGGGCGCGAAGCTGTATTATCCGGACGATACCATCCAGCACGCGGGCGTGATTGTGGGGCTGGGCGGCTATGCGGGCCACAGCCACAAATACGCAAAGCGCGGCGGAAGCGGCTATATGTTCCGCGCGGCTACGGTGCAGGATCTTTCCGCCGTTACGGCCGCGTGCCTGCTGGTGAAGGCCGCGGTGTACGATGAAGCGGGCGGTTTGGACGAGGGCTTTGCGGTGGCGTTTAACGACGTGGATTTCTGCCTGCGCGTGCGGGCGCTGGGCTACCGGGTGCTGTTCACGCCTTACGCCGAGCTGTACCACTATGAGAGCAAGAGCCGGGGCCTTGACACGAAAGGCCCGGCCCGGGAACGCTTTGAGGGCGAGCGCCGCCGCATGAAGCGGCGCTACGGCGAAAGCCTGCTGCGCGACCCGTTCTATAACCCCAATCTGACGCTGGACCGGGAGGATTTTTCCGAGAGCGACGCCCTGCCCAAGGACGACCCCGTGCCGGGCGTCCCGGCCCGTGGATAGCGCCAAGGCGGCGCTGCGCCGCGTGATGAAAGCGCGCATCGCCGCGCTGGACGCCGCTTATGATAAGGCGGCGGGCGAGGGCATCGTCCGGCGGCTGACGGCCCATCCCGCCTGGGCCGCGGCGGATTCCGTGTTCTGTTATGTGGGCCGCAGGGGCGAGATCGACACGCGGCCCCTTCTGCGCGCCGCGCTGGAGGAGGGCAAAACGCTGGCCGTACCGCTGTGCATGGGGCCGGGCATGATGCAGGCGCGGGCCGTGCGGAGCCTGGAGGAGCTTGCGCCGGCGGGGCCTTACGGCATTCCGGAGCCGCCTGCCGGTGCGCCGGAGGTGCCTCCGCAGCGATTGGCGCTGTGCGTGCTGCCCTGCCTTGCCGCCGCGCCGGATGGAACGCGCCTGGGTTATGGCGGCGGGTATTACGACCGCTTTCTGCCGTTGGCATGCAACGCAGTGAAGATCGCCCTGTGCCGCGCGGTGCTGCTGGAGCCTGTGCTGCCCCGGGAATGCCACGACGTGCGTGCGGATTTTGTACTGACGGAGGACGCGCTGTATGCCTGCAAGGGCGGCGGCTGAGGCGCCGCGCGGAAAGAGAGGAGCAGCATGCGAGGAACATTGACGCTGCCCGACGGCTATGCGGGGCTGTGCAGCATCGACCTGCAAAAGGACAAGCGGCTGGCGCTGCTGATCAACGGGCTGGCGCTGCTCATCGCGCTGCCGTTGGTCTTTTTGGGCAACCGGATCGTGCCGCTGCGCACGCTGTTCAGTATGGACGATGGCTTCGGCTTTTATTTTCTGCGCCTGGGTATGCTGACGGCCGGATATGCGGCATATGTTGTCCTGCACGAACTGGTGCATGGCGTCTGTATGAAATATTTCAGCGGCGCGCCCGTGCGCTACGGCTTCACCGGGCTGTACGCGTATGCGGGCAGCGAAGCTTATTTTACAAAGAAGCGCTATTTTATCATCGCGCTCGCGCCGGTGGCCGTTTGGGGCGTGGTGCTGCTGGCGCTGTGCATGCTTGTGCCCGCGCCGTGGTTTTGGACGGTCTATTTGATCCAGATCGGCAACATCGCGGGCGCGGCCGGAGACTTTTATGTGGTATGGCGCTTTGCCGCAATGCCACCGGACATTCTTGTGCGGGACGCGGGAGTGGACATGACGGTTTACAGCCGCGGGCGTAAAGTACAGGCTCAATGACATATGCGGCGGAAGCATCTGCGTGCTTCCGCCGCTTTTTTGTGGGCAGGGCTTGACTTTTATCTGCTACAAGTGTAGTATAAAATTGTCTTCTACAAATGTAGTAAAAGCGGCGTTATCTGCCGCATGCTGAAGGGGGCGAAAAAATGAAAGAAAAGCTGCGCCGTCTGCCGGATTCCGAGCTGGCGGTGATGCAGGCGCTTTGGCGCGCGGACGCGCCGCTCACGCGGCCGGAGCTGGACGCGGCGCTGACGCATAGGGAATGGGCGGCCACAACGGTAGTGGCTCTGTTGGCCCGGCTGGAGGGAAAGGGCTTCATTGCCCGCGAAAAACAGGGAAGGGGTTACCTGTACCGGGCGCTGGTAACGCAGGATGCATACCTTGCCGCCGAGAGCCGGACACTGCTGGGGACGCTGTATGGCGGCAGGCCGCGCAATTTTATCGCAGCCCTGCACGACGCAGACGCGCTGACGCCCAACGACATCGCGGAACTGGAGGATTACCTGGAAAAGGCAAAGCGGGGTGACGTGTGATGGAACGGCTTTTGTTCGCATACGCGGGCGTGGGGCTTGCCACGGGCGCAGCGGCGCTGGCACTTCTGGCTCTGGCTCCTTTTTGGGAAAAGCGGTATGCCGCGCGGTTTCGGTGCATTGTATGGCTGGCGCTGGCTGTACGCCTGCTGGTTCCGTTTGCGGCGCCGCTGCCTGCGCCCGCGCCTCAGCCGCTGCTGCTGGAGCTGCCCGCCTCGCTGCCGGATACGGCGCGGGCAGGGGAAACACAGGCAGCCGGCGCGCCCCCGGGCCAGGCTGCGGGGACGGGGGAAAGCGTAGCGTCCGTACCGCAGGCATCCGACAGAAATACGGAACCGGAAATAAAGGAAGCCTTTGGAACGGCACAGGCGGCGCCGCGGGAAGCGGATGCCGGCGTGCCGTCTGCACAGGAGGAAGGGCGGACGGAGGCTTCCGGAGCATCACGCAAAACTCCCGTTCTCCGCTCCGGAGAGATCCTTCTTCCAGCGCCGGCGCGGCTGGCCGGCTTTGTGTGGCTGGCGGGCGTGGGCGTATGTGCGCTGTGGCACCTTGCGCATTATGCGGTATGGCGCGCCCGCACGTTCCATTGGAACCGGCCGATGGAAAGCTCTGCGGCGCAAAAGGCTTACGCCGCGGCCTGCCGGGCGGTGCGTATGCGTCGCGCACCGGGGATATATGCCAATGCCGCCGTGCCGTGCCCTATGGCCGTGGGCGTGCTGCGTCCGGTGGTGCTGGTCCCGGAGGCCCTGTGTGAAAGCCCGCTTCTGGAATGGATGCTCCGCCATGAATTGACGCACATAAAGCGCGGACATATCGTCTGCAAAGCGGTGCTGCTGTCTGCGTGCGCCGTACATTGGTATAACCCGGCGGTATGGCTGCTGGCGCGCCGGTGCGAAAAGGACCTGGAATTCGCCTGTGATGAAGCCGTGCTGCACGGAACAAAGCTGGGAGCACCTGTCCGGGCGGCTTATGGTGAAGCTCTGCTGGCCGCTTTGAAGGCGGGAGCAGGCAGGCCCGCGCCGTTCACCACCTGCTTTGCGCCCGGTAAAAAAATGATGCTGCGCCGCTTTTCGGCCATTTTCAGCAAGACGGGAAAGCGCGCGGGCCGTGCGGCACTGGCCTGCATCCTCTGCCTGGCTGCGCTGGCAGGCAGCTTTGTGGCATGCAGTGCCGAACAGCCGTCGGTTTCCGTTAAATCCGCGGAAAGCGAGCCCAAGGCCGCGGCGCTGCCCGCGCAGGCCGAGTCCATGGAAAACGTGAAGGAGCACTGGCTGGTTTACGGCGCATCGGTTTATCCGGGGCGGGACGGCGAATGCGTGATGGCTTACAACAGCGCCGACGGCAGAGAGGTGTACGCGCCCGCGCCCCGGTGGGAGGGAAAACGCAATATCCTGTACGGCGGCAGTTACTGGCCCCGGGAAGATGCATGGTTTACCGCAGCGTGTGATGCGGATGAGGAGCACCCCGGCCGCGTGACGCTGTACACCTCCCGCGACGGCGGCGCACAGTGGACGGCTCAACCGCTGGACCTGGTGGGTGAAGGGCAGAACACACCGATTGAAAACATATACTGCATGGAGGTCGTTCGGGACGACCTGTTCTATCTGATCACGGGCGTATATGCCGGAACGGGTGAAAGCCAAACAGCAAAGCTCTGGCTCTGGCGCTGCGAGGGCGCGCCCGACAAGCCGTTGGAGCGGGGGGCGGTGCAGGGGTGGCCCGTTCCTCTGCCGGAGAATACCCACGTCAGGCGGGCGCGTTTTGTGAACGCTTCTGTGGGATATATCACCGCCGGGTATGAAATGGGCGAGCGGTTTACTCCGCAGCCCAACGTGCTGCGCACGGTGGACGGCGGCCAAACGTGGCAGCGGCTGGACTTTCGCGCCGCGCTGCACGATGCGCCCTATGGCGGGTATCTTGGCTGCTGCATTTTCATGCAGGGGACGACAACGGAGATTCGCTGCTTTACGCCGCTGAATGGAATCACGCTGGAGAATGTGTCGCTTGTTTCCGAAGACTTTGGCGAGACGTGGAACTGGTATCCACGAATGTATGTTCGGGATGAGGCCGGGACGATCACAGCCATCCGGTATTTCACGGATAAGGCCGACGGCCTGCGCCTGCAGCTGGAGGAATGCGAAAAGCAGTTACCCGCGCAGCCGGATGCGGCCCGCGAGGAGGAGCATGCCGCCTGGTGCGAGCGGCTGGAGAAAGCCATCGCACGCCAGGAGGCAGAGCGTACCTGACGGCGGAACACAAAAAGGGCGGGGAGTTCCCCGCCCTTTTGCTATTTCATTTTTGAAAATTGCTCCAGCGCTTTTTTCAGATTTTCCACAGTGGTTTCCCGGTCGCCCGTTTCAAAGCCCGCCAGCACACAGTGCTCCAGATGCTCCGCCATGATGAGCCGCGCCACCTGCGTCAGCGCGCTGGACGCACTGGAGAGCTGTACCAGCAGGTCGTCGCAGGGGCGGCCCTCCTCCACCATGTCGCGGATGCCGTTTACCTGCCCCGCGATACGCGCAAGACGCTGTGTCACACCGCTTGAATGTTTACATTCCATCGTTTTCCTCCCTGTCTGCCCGCACGGGCCTGCCGTTTTGACGGGGCGGAACGCCCGGCAGAAGCCGAAACACGCGCCCGTCGATTTGTAATATTCCGTCCCGCTGCATGCGCGAAAGCTCCCGGCACAGAGCGCTGCGCTCGCAGCCCAGATATGCCGCCAGCCCGGCGCGGGTGTACGGCGTGCGCACAGCGCCGCCCGGCGCGGGCAGAGCCTCGGTGCGCAGATAGTGCAGTACCTTTTCCCGCAGCGAATGCAGCATCAGAAGCTCCACCCGCCGGTCCAGCGCGAAGTATTTGTCCGCCATGGCCGCCACGAGGTTTTGCAGCACTGCCGCGTGGGCGGCGTCCAGCGGAACGCCCGGCCGCAGCAGGCTTTTGTAGGGGATGAGCAGTACCGTCACGTCCGTTGCGGCCGTCACGGTCACCGGGCTTTTTGCTCCCCGGCTGCCCGCCAGAATGTCCGCGAAGATGCCGCCCGGCCCCATGCGCGTCAGCGTAAGCGTCACGCCGTCCGCCGTCTGTTTTTCCGCCTCGATCTGCCCGCAGAGCACCACGCCCAGCTCCTGCGTCTCGTACCCGGCCAGCAGCAGCACCTCGCCCTTTGAAAAGCTGCGGCGCACCGGATGCAGGCTTTGCAGCAAAGCGGCTGTCTGCGTGTCCGAAAGGCCGGCAAACAGACTGCAGCGCCGTAAAATCGTTAAATTTTCTTCCATCTTTTTCACCTTTTGTTGCTGCTGCAACAGTATTCCTTGCTCTATTATAGTAGAATAGGGCACAGACCGCAAGCGCGCTGTATGAATTTGTGCGCGCGGGAATGGCCGGGCAGATCCGGCAAGGGAAAAGGAGTTATGAAAAACATGAAAAAAATGCTTTCTGCCGCGCTGGCGCTGGCAGTTGCGCTGGGCCTTTTGGCCGGCTGCAGCGGTGCGCCCGCTTCTTCTGCGGCGTCCGTCTCCGGTGCGCCCGCTGTTTCGTCCTCTGCCGCCGCAGGCAGCGCCGCGCCCGAGAGCACAGGCACACCTGCGGCCGAGCGCACGGCTTTCCGCATCGCCAGCCTGAAAGGGCCCACGACCATGGGCCTTGTAAAGCTGATGGACGAAGCCGACAAGGGCGAGGCCCGCCACGATTATGAAGTGACCATGTACGGCGCGGCGGATGAGATCGCCCCGCAGCTTATAAAGGGCGATATCGACGTGGCGCTGGTGCCGTGCAACCTGGCCGGCGTGCTGTACAACAAGACCGGGGGCGCCGTCGAAGTGGCCGCCGTCAACACACTGGGCGTGCTGTATGTCGTCACCACAGGCGACGACATCACCAGCGTGGCCGATTTGGCGGGCAAAACCATTTACACCACGGGCAAGGGGACCACGCCGGAGTATGTGCTCAACTATGTGCTGACGCAGAATGGCCTTACCCCGGGCGAGGACGTGACCATCGAATACATGAGCGAGGCCACCGAGGTGCTGGCGGCGATGCAGGCGTCCAGCGGCTATCCCGTTGCCATGCTGCCTCAGCCCTATGTGACCACTGCCCAGATGCAGATGGAAGGCCTGAAGGTGGCGCTGGATATGACCGAGGAATGGGACAAGGTCTCGCCGGATTCCGCGCTGGTGACAGGCGTTGTGGTAGCACGCAAAGAGTTTGTGGAGCAGAACGAGGCCGCATTTAACGAGTTTTTGGAGGATTACAAGGCCAGCACCGAGTTTGTGAACGCCAATGTGGACGAGGCTGCCGCGCTGGTGGCGGGCTATGAGATCGTGCCCAAGGAGCCCATCGCGCAAAAGGCGCTGCCGGAGTGCAATATCACTTTCATCAGCGGCGCGGATATGAAAGCGAAGGTGAGCGGTTACCTGAAGGTGCTGTACGACCAGAACCCCGAGGCCGTGGGCGGCACGCTGCCCGACGACGCATTCTATTATGGCGCGTAACAAACGGAAAAACCGAATCGCAAACACACTGGCTGTCTGCTTCTGGCTTTGTGCCTGGCAGGCGGCCAGCGTCTGCATCGGGCAAAAGCTGATTTTGGTTTCGCCGCTGGAGGTGTGCGGTGCGCTGCTGGCGCTGCTGCCCACGGCGGATTTCTGGCAGACGGCGGCGTTCAGCGCCGGGCGCATCATCGGCGGCTTCCTGCTGGCGCTGGCGCTGGGCCTTGCGCTGGCGGCGCTGGCCGCCGCGCTGCGCTGGGTGGAGGTGCTGCTGCGGCCGCTGATGCTCACCATCAAATCCATCCCCGTGGCCAGTTTTATCATTCTTGCGCTGATGTGGCTGCGCAGCGCGGGCAATCTGGCGGTGTTCATCAGCTTTTTGATGGTGCTGCCCGTGGTGTATACGAACACGCTGGCGGGCATCCGTGAAACGGACGCCCGGCTGCTGGAAATGGCGGCCGTATTCCGCGTGCCGCCGGCAAAGCGGGTGCGGTATCTTTACGTGCCCGCCGCGCTGCCGTATTTCCGCTCGGCCTGCACGGTGGGCCTTGGCCTTTGCTGGAAAAGCGGCGTGGCGGCGGAGGTCATCGGCATCACCAGCGGCAGCATCGGGGAAGCGCTGTACAATGCAAAGATATTGTTTTCCACGGCCGAGCTTTTGGCATGGACCGTGGTGATCGTGCTGCTGAGCCTTGCGTTTGAAAGGCTGTTTTTGTGGGGCCTTGCACGGGTGGAAAGCGTTTTGCTGGAAAGGAGCGGCACATGAGCATCGAACTGGTGAACGTGTCCAAGGCGTTTGGCGAAACGCAGGTGCTGCGCGGCCTTTCGGAGCGGTTTGCACAGGGAGAAGCCGTTTGTGTGATGGGGCGCTCGGGCCTCGGCAAAACAACGTTGGCGCGCATCGTTATGGGGCTGGAAAAGCCCGATGCGGGCGCGGTGCGCGGTGCAAAGGGAAAACGCTTTGCAGCCGCCTTTCAGGAGGACAGGCTGGTGGAGCGCCTTTCCGCGCAGGGGAACCTGCGGTTTGCCTGCGGTGCGGCACTGGATGAGCCGCGCATGGCGGAGGCTTTCGCGGCTGTGGGCCTGACCCCGCAGGATGTGGAGAAGCCTGTCGGCGAGCTTTCCGGCGGGCAGCGGCGGCGTGTGGCGCTGCTGCGGGCCTTGCTGGCTCCGGCGGACGTGGTGGTGCTGGACGAACCGTTCAAGGGCCTGGACGAAGCCGCGCGGCAGGCGGCCGCCGCATATGTGCGGCGTATGCAGGCCGGGCGCACGCTGCTGTGCATCACCCACGAGGAGGGCGACGCGGCGCTGCTGGGCGCGCGGGTGTTCCGCCTGCCGGAGGCGGCGGAACAGCAGGAAGGACGATAAGAAAAGGGCCGAAGCCGTTTATCACGGCTTCGGCCCTTTTAACGTATGGACAACTAAGTTTTTGAACCTTTCAGAACGGTGCGGAACGCGTCGGCAAGCGCGTAAATAAGAACAAACGCGATCAGGGCCCAGCGCAATGCGGCTGTCCAGGGCCATTGGGTGAAAATTTCCACTGTGAGCAGCAGAAAAATTGCGCTTAGACAGGAGAACACGACGGTCACTAAACGGTATTCGGCCTTTTTATTGGCGTTTTCCCGCTTTAAAACGCTGAACCAATAGGAATTGGAAAGGACAGGCCCCTTCCCGCGCGCGGTAAAGGAAGCATAAATACCCGCGGCGAGGGCGACTGCGGCGGTAAAACAGCCAGCGGCAAACAAAACAGGTTCCATAGGCGTACCCCCAAAAAACAGCTCCGGACGGCTCCAGTTTACCACTTTTTCGCCGGACTGACAACAAAACCGGCCCTGTCCGCTCCGTTTTCACAAATCTATCAAAAAAATTGCGCCGGTTTTTCATATTCCGGCGGTAAAATTATTTTTAATCTTGTGAGTAAAGGAGACGGGACGTTTGATCACAGTGAAGGAACTGACAAAGCGCTACGGCGCCCATACGGCGGTAGACGCGCTGAGCTTCACCGTGGACAAGGGCCAGATCTACGGCCTGCTTGGGCCGAACGGCGCAGGCAAATCCACGACGATGAACATCATCACAGGCTATATTTCCGCCACGGACGGCACTGCCGAGATCGACGGCTGCGATATTTTCGACAGCCCTGCAGAGGCCCGCGCCAAGATCGGTTATCTGCCCGAGCAGCCGCCGCTGTATACGGATATGACGCCGCGGGAATACCTGGCCTTTGCGGCCGAGCTGAAGGGCCTGCCGCGGGAGCAGCGCAAGGCGGCGGTGGAGCAGTGCATGGAGCGCACCAATATTGCAGACGTGGCCGACAGGCTCATCCGCAACCTTTCCAAGGGCTACCGCCAGCGCGTGGGGCTTGCCTGCGCGCTGCTGGGCGACCCGCCCGTCATCATTCTGGATGAACCCACCGTCGGCTTGGACCCAAAGCAGATCATCGAGATCCGCGAGCTCATCCGCTCCCTGGGGCAGGAACATACCGTGCTGCTGTCCAGCCACATCCTTTCCGAGGTGAACGCCGTGTGCGACAAGGTGCTCATCATGAGCCACGGAAAGCTGGTTGCCTGCGACACGCCCGAAAACCTGACAGCTCACGCGGCCGGGCACGCCGCACTGCGCATCACGGTGCTGGGAACGCAGGAGGCGGTGCAGGCCGCGCTGTCCCCGCTGTTGGAGCAGGGAGCGCAGGCTGTCGAATTTGTTCCCTGCGAAGAAGAAAACGCCGTCACGGCCCGCATCGTCTGCTCTGGCGGCGCGGATCTGCGCGCACCGGCGGGCATTGCGCTGGCGGGCGCGGGCCTGGCCGTGCTGCGCATGGACGCCGAAACAACAAGCCTGGAGGATGTGTTCCTAGAGTTGACCGGGGACGAGCCGGAGGCCGGTGAAGAAGAGACGTCGGGACGCGCGGACGAGGATGAAGACGGGACCGCCGCACAGGCAGCGCTGGAAATGGCGGGCGATGCACCGGAAGAGATTGCGTCCGAGGAGGAAAGCACAGCGCACGCACATCAGCCGGAAAATGGGGAGGAGGAGCGTAAATGAAAGCCGTGTACAAAAAAGACCTGAAGAGCGCCTTCACCGGGATGATCGGCTGGGTACTGTGCGCGTTTGTCGTTGTAGTGGTAGGCCTGTACTTTACGGCCATCTGCCTGCAGTCCGGCTACGCCGATTTCAGCCTGGTGCTTTACAACACCACATTCATCTTTCTCGTGGTGGTGCCGCTGCTTACCATGCGGAGCATCGTTGAGGAACGCCGCCAGAAAACGGACCAGCTTCTGCTTACCTCCCGCGCCTCCATCGCGGGGATCGTGTGGGGAAAATATCTGGCACTGGTGACGGTGTACGCCATCCCGCTGGCCATTGTGGGGATATGCCCGCTGGTAATGCGCGCCTACGGCTCGGTGTCGCTGGCGCGCAGCTATGCGGCGCTGCTGGCGTTTTTTCTGATGGGCGCGGCGGCCATTGCCATCGGCCTGTTCATGAGCAGCCTGACGGAAAACCAGATCATCGCCGCTGTATGCACGTTCGGCTCGCTTTTGTTTTTGTATCTGATGCCCAGCATCGCGGGGCTGGTTTCCGGCAGCGCCGCGGCTTCTCTGGCTGCATTCACGGTGCTGGCCGCTCTGCTGGCGCTGTTCCTGCACTGGATGACGAAAAGCCTTGTGCTGCCCAGCGCCGTGTTTTGTGTGCTGGAGGGTGGCCTGGCCGCCGTTTATTTCCTCAAGCCCGCGTGGCTGGAGGGTCTGTTCCCGAAGCTTCTCAACAGCCTGGCGCTGTTCGGCCGGTTCGACAATTTTGTCAACGGCCTGTTCGATATTTCTTCCCTGATGTATTTTGTTTCCGTGGCGCTGCTGTTTGTGTTCTTCACCTGCCAGGGGTTTGAAAAACGCCGCTGGTCGTGAGAAAGGAGGAGCGAACGATGCAGGACAACAAACGACCCCAGGAAAATGAACGCACGGTGCGGGACGCGCTGCACTCCCGCGCATTTAAAAACGGCGCTTATGCAAGCGTGCTGTGCGCCGTGATGCTGGCGCTGGTGGTTGCGCTGAACCTTTTTGTAGGCGCGCTGCCTGCGAAGTATCTGCGGTACGATATGACGGAGAATAAGCTGTACAGCCTTTCACAGGAGACAGAGGACCTGTGCGCGGCCTTAACGCAGGACGTAACGCTCTACTACCTGGGCCGTACCGGCCAGGAGGATGCGGCCGTTACCGAGCTGCTGGACAAGTACAAAGACGCTTCATCCCACATCCAGGTGGTGCAGAAAGACCCCGTGCTTTATCCCACCTTCGGCGCGGCGTATGATGCGGCGGACGCCGCGGTGGGCAGTATCATCGCGGTGTGCGGTGAACGCTACCGTGTGGTGGACGCAGGAGACCTGTACACCTATACGCCCAACTACCAGACTTATACCTATGATACGGAATTTGACGGGGAGGGAGCCTTGACGAGCGCGCTTTCCTATGTGGCCAGCGAGGAAGCGCCGCTGCTGTACACCTTGTCCGGTCACGGCGAAGCCGGGCTTTCCGCCACGCTCACGGACGGCGCTGAGCGCCAGAACATGAGCTTTGAAACGCTTGCGCTGCTGACGGCGGACGCAGTGCCTGAGGATGCGGCGGCTGTGGTGCTGAATGCGCCCACAAAGGATATTTCCGCCGAGGAGGCCGAGCGCCTGCGCACCTATCTGGCGGGCGGCGGCAGCCTGTTCCTGGTGACGAACTACGGTGATTACAGCACGGAAGCCATGCCCAACCTGACGGCGCTGCTGGCGGAATACGGCATGGGCGCGCGGGACGGCATCGTCATTGAAAATGACCAGAACCGCTTTTTGAGCGGCTATCCGTATTATCTGCTGCCCAATATCAAGAGCCATGACGTCACTCAGCCGCTGGTGGACAGCGGCAGCTATGTGCTCGCACCGCTGGCCCACGCCATCACGGTGCTGGACGAAATGCCGGAGAATGTCTCGGTGGACGCGCTGCTGGCCACTTCCGCCAGCGCCTATTCCAAAACAGATGCCTACAACGCCGAATCCATTGCTCAGGCGGACGGGGACCCGACGGGAACGTTCAACGTGGCGGCTGCGGCGCAGAACAGTGAGACGGGCGGCAAGGTGGTGTGGCTCTCCACCAGCGGTCTTCTGGACGAGACCATGGACCAGATGGTCTCCGGCTCCAACAGCGACCTGGTGCTGAATGCTTTCAGTTGGCTGACGGGCAGCGAGAGCGGGATCACAATCCACGCAAAATCCCTTACGACAGAAACGCTGACGGTACCCTCCGGCGCGGGCAGCCTGTGGAGCGGGCTGTTGATGTTCGCAATTCCGGGCGCGATGCTCGTCCTCGGCGTGGTGATCTGGGCCATGAGGAGGAAACGCTGATGAAAAACAGAAAAACAGCCGTACTGCTGGGCGCTGCGGCGCTCACCGCGGCGCTTGGGCTGGGCTATGGGCTGTTGACGGGGGCGGAGCAGGCGGAGGAGAGTTCCTCCGCCGCCGGTGTAGCGGCGTTTTCGCCCACGGGCGCCGTCAGCGTGATTTGTTACGAAAATGAGGGCGGCGAGATCGCGCTGGAATACCTGGATAACACCTGGACGCTCCGGCGGGACGCGGATTTCCCTGTGAACCAGACAAGCGCCGAGAGCATGGCGAATTACCTCGCCCCGCTGAATGCCACCGCCCTGGTAACACAGAGCGGGGCCGACCTGGTGGCTTACGGGCTGGACGAGCCGTCCAACCGCATTGAAGTGGCGACCGATGCGGGCGAGACCTGTACGGTGCTGGTGGGGGCGCAGAATACCCACACCGGAGAATACTATATCAAGCTGGAGGGCGAAGAACCCGTATATACGGTATCCGAGAGCTTTGCCGCAGCCTTTACGCGTACGGAGCGCGGCCTGCAGCAGACAGAGAACTGGCCCGTAGAGAGCACCGACAGCGTAACGCGCGCCACACTGGAGCAAGGCGGCAATACGCTGACGGTGGACGTATCGGAGGACGCGGACGGGAACAAAACATATACGGCATCCGACACAGCACGTACTGAAACGCCGGATACGGCCGCCGCGCAGGCATTCATCAGCAGCGCGGCCACACTGTATTTCAGCAGCAGCGCGGATTTTAAGCCAACGGACGAGGCGCTGGCGGCATATGGTCTGGCGGAGCCCTCCGCCACGCTCGCCGTGGAGTGGACGCGCACGGACGACGCCTCCGGCGCACAGGAGAGCGTCACCTCGGTGCTGTACCTGGGCGCCGTCGATGCGAACGGAGATTATTACGCCCGGCTGGCGGATTCCAACGCCGTGAGCACGCTGAACGCGACGGCGCTTTCAGGCGTGCTGGGCATGACGCTGGACGGCATGCTGCCCGCAGAGGAGGAGAGCGCTCCGGAAAGTGCGCCTGCCTCAGAGAGCGGCTCTGTTTCCGCGGCAAGCGCAGCGGATTGAGGGTGTTGCAAAAAGGGTCGTCCCATTAGGGTTGTTTGAAAATGGAGGAAATACAGCTTTTTTGATTTTCAAACAACCCCTGGACGGCCTTGAATGCCGTCGTTGACATGCTCCTGACAAGCGGACCGCTGCTTAATATATCCGGAATAATACTGCAATACCGTTTCTGCCACTTTCGGCTCTCAGGCAGCAACTTTAGCATACCTTGCATATTCTTTTTTGGAAAACAGAAACGGCGGTTTGAAATTCAATATTTCAAAACCGCCGTTAGGCTTTTCTTTTTTATTTGACTTATGAGCATACAGCCGGAAAAACAAACGTTTTTATTTCCCGTTGGGCAGCAGTTCTGTTGACTCATGATTGCAGTTTTCTGCCAGAAGCTATCTCAAAATGATATTTTACAATTCCCAAATCCAGTTTTGTGTAAAAGCCCTTACCGCAAAACGCATTGACTTTGCTGTCAGAAAACAATTCAAAGAAAAATTTCTGTTGGTTCATTGCGGTCGGCGCAAGAAGTGCGGCTTCCATACCATTCAAAAACCATTCAGGCATATTTTCCGTACGATTACAGACTGCCTGCAATGGTTTGTTTTTATGTGGCGCGCCTTGTGTTTCACCATGACCAAACGCGATCAGGCATATTTGCTTTTCTCCCTTACGAACATCCGCTTGGCTTTTGCCATGAGTCATTGCCACCCAGCAGCTGTTGAGCCCTAGTTCCTGTACGTTCAAAACAATTTTTTCTCCATAATATCCCAATGCTTCCTCAAGCTTTGGGGATTTTTTACCCACGAGAGCGATATAGTTCTTTACCCCGGAAAATTTGCCGTAATGCGCCATCATGGAGTCAAAACATTGCGGCTCGTCATAAAAAATCTGAATATGCAATCCCGCTTCGCCGTTGATTTCTTCAATCAGGTGATTGAGCGCGATTCGCTGTTCCGGGCCAATCGCAATATCTTTGTATTGACGGACGCTATGCCGCTGTTTCATAAGTTCCAATATTTCCATTGCAAATTTACCCCCAATTTTGTTTCTTTATTCACAACTTCTGTCCGGCAATTTTTTTGAAATTTTCATGGCAAGCTGTAAGGTGGAAACCAGCTGTTCAAAGGCCTCCATTTCGGGGTCAAAATAATAATAATTTTTTGTTCCCTCTTTACGTACTTTAACAATTCCGGCGTCTTTCATAATTCGCAAGTGATGGGAAACCGCCGGACGGGAAAGGTTTGTTTTCTTTGTAATATCACCGACTCGAACACCCATGCAATTCCCCATTTTCATCATTTCTAAAATGAGGTGTTGCCTTGTTTCATCACCGATGGCCGTCAATATCTTTGCCGAGGCGGAGAAGTTTTCTGCCAAAGTGAAAATTTTTTCATTTGGTTCCATGCACATCTCCCTTTCGTTCAAACGCTTAAACTGTAAACAGTATAGCATAGAATATTGGAAAACGTTCATTGGTAAAGAAAATCGAGATGAAAGAAAAGTTTTTGGAAAATTTTATTCCGAGCTTTGGGAAAGCCTGCCGCGCGGCGTTCATGCGCGGGATAAGTTCAGCAGGAGAAAAAAGCAGGACAGCATAGCAAAGGCTATGCTGTCCTGCAAGATTGGAATTTTTATGGGGCGGCTTTTTGATATGCACGCGTTACGCGTTGACAGCGTTGTCCATCAGGTAGTTGTTGGCAAGCTCGCTCAACACGACCATGGACACATACGGGCGTCCGAAATGCTCTTCATAGGTGGAATAGTCTTCGGTGCCCATGTTGTCGGAAAAATATTTGGCGAGCGCCGCGTCGTCGGCTTTTAGCTTTGCGTCCTCGGCAATGGCCTGGATGATGAGAAGCTGAGTGGCGGAAGACTTGATATCTTCCGCGTATTGCTCCAGAAACGCTTCCTCGCTGGCTACACCCATCGCCTGCAGGAACGTGGCGGAATCGATCCCGTACATGGAAGCCTGACTTTTCAACTGGTTCAGCATGGCGCCGCTCTGGAAATCCAGCACAGCCTGCGGCACTTCGCTTACGGTGGAGTTCTCTATCATATAGTTCCAGATAAATTGAAAGATCTGGCTGTGGCGCAGATCCTCGCGGATGGAATCACGCACGTCATCGGCGCTTTCCCAGCCATAGCTGGCTGTCAGGTTCTCTTTTACGAAATCGTCGCTGAACTCCGGCGTAACGTCCTCGCCCTCGATGTAATTGATGGTCACTTCAAACACCGCGTCCTTGCCGGCAAGATCCGGGTTGTTTTCATACGGGTCGGGGAAGGTGACCTCCACGTCGAAGGTCTCGCCGGGCGTATGGCCGATGATCTGCGTGAGAAAATCGTCGATGAACTGCGCGCTGCCGGCCTGTACGCTCTGGCTGCTGGCTGTGCCGCCGTCAAATTTCTCGCCGTCAATGCTGCCGGAATAGTCGATGTTCACCTGGTCTCCGTCCTCGATGGCGCGGTCGGTGATCTGCTCGGGCTTGGCGTACTGGGCCATGATGCTGTCGATCTGCGCCTGCACGTCCTCATCGCTCACGTCGGCGGTGCCGGCGGCCAGGGGAATGGCGGCGTAATCGGCGGGCAGCGTTACGTAATCCAGCGCGGTGACGCCGTCAATGTGGCCGTTTTCAGCCAGGCCCTTGCTGTAATCGATGCTCTCCGCGCTGGCGGATGTGCTGGAAGACGCGCTGGCGGAAGCAGACGCGCTGGCGGAACCGGATGCGCTTGTGCTGCCGGAAGAGCTGGATGCGGAATTGCAGCCGGCAAGCAAACCGGCGCAGAGCGCGGCAGCCAGGGCGGCGCTGATAAATTTCGTTGTCTTTTTCATGGGGGCCTCCTAAATCATTCTAAAACGCGGCAATGCCGCAATGTCCTTATTATACACGAATTCTGTGTACAAGGTATGGATTTTTCAAAAAAATTTGCGGATTTGCGGCTTTTCCGCATGGGGAGCGCGATTTTTACGGCATGAAACGGCCCGGCCCGTAGCCAAGACGGCGGAAAACCTGTATAATATAAATCAAACCTGCATGGAGCAATACCGAAAGGGCGGCGAAAATATGGATTATTACAAAGCGGCGCTGGAGCTGCACGAACAGCACAAGGGCAAGATCGAGGTGACGGCCAAGGTGCCCGTAAAGACCCGGGACGACCTGTCCGCGGCATATACCCCGGGCGTGGCCGAGCCCTGCCGGGAGATCGCCAAAGACCCGGCGGCGGCCTATACCTATACAGCCAAGGGAAACCTGGTGGCTGTTGTGACCAACGGCACGGCGGTGCTGGGGCTGGGCGATATCGGCGCGGCGGCGGCCATGCCCGTCATGGAGGGCAAAGCCATCCTGTTTAAGGAGTTCGGCGGTGTGGATGCGTTCCCCATCTGCCTGGATACAAAAGACCCGGAGCAGGTCATCGAGGCCGTGCGCCTGCTGGCTCCCACCTTCGGCGGCGTGAATCTGGAGGATATCTCCTCGCCCAATTGCTTCTACATTGAGGAAACGTTGGAAAAGGAGCTGGACATTCCCGTGTTCCACGACGACCAGCACGGCACGGCCATCGTGGTGACGGCGGCGCTGCTGGGCGCGCTGCGTGTGGTGAAAAAGGAGATCGGCGCCATCCGCGTGGTGGTGAACGGCCCGGGCGCGGCGGGCACGGCCATCATCAAAATGCTGCTGGCGGCGGGCGTGCGGGACGTGATCGCCTGCGACGAAAACGGCATTTTGTACAAAGAGCGGGGCGTGGGCATCGTGGACCACAAAGAGATGCTGTGCGGCATCACGAACAAAAGCGGCATGCGCGGCACGCTGGCCGACGCGGTAAAGGGCGCGGATGTATTCATCGGCGTTTCCGTGGGCGGCGCGCTGAAGCCGAAGATGGCCCGCACCATGGCGCGGGATGCCATTGTATTCGCCATGGCCAACCCCGTGCCGGAGATCACACCCGAGGAGGCCAGGGCGGCGGGCGTGCGCGTGATGGGCACGGGCCGCAGCGATTATCCCAACCAGATCAACAACGTGCTGGCGTTTCCCGGTGTGTTCAAGGGCGCGCTTTCGGTGCGCGCGCGGGACATCAACAGCGCCATGAAGGTGGCTGCAGCCCACGCCATCGCGGATCTTGTCAGCGACGAAGAACGCAATGAGGATTACATCATCCCGGGCGCGTTCGACGCGCGTGTAGCGCAGGCGGTAGCTGACGCCGTCGCGCGGGCCGCGCGGGAATCGGGGGTGGCGCGGCTGTGAGGGACATCCCTGCGAGCGCTGTCACCGCCGCCGTAAAGGCGCTGTGCGTGCCGGCCAACAACCAGCTCCCGCCCGATGTGGAAGCCGCCGTGCGCGGCGCGTATGAAAGCGAGCCGTGGCCCATTGCAAAGCAGACGCTGGGCACGCTGTGCCAAAACCTGGACGCGGCCCGGGCCACGGGCCTGCCCATCTGCCAGGATACGGGAATGGCCTGTGTATTTGCCGAAATCGGCCAGGATGTGCATATCACCGGCGGTTCCTTTGAAGAAGCGGTGGACGAAGGTGTGCGCCAGGGCTATACCGAGGGATATCTGCGCAAATCCGTGGTGGCGGACCCCATCCGCCGGGGCAACACGGGGGACAACACGCCCGCTGTACTCACGGTGCGTCTTGTGCCCGGGGACAAGCTGCGGCTGACGCTGGCACCCAAGGGGTTCGGCAGCGAAAACATGAGCCGTCTTGCCATGCTGCGTCCCAGCGATGGCGAGCAGGGCGTGAAAGATTTTGTTCTGGACGCTGTGCGCCGGGCCGGGCCGAACCCCTGTCCGCCCGTTGTAGTGGGCGTGGGCATCGGCGGCACGTTCGACCGTGTGGCCCTTCTTGCAAAGCGGGCTCTGCTGCGCCCGCTGGGCAGCCGCCATCCGGACCCGTACTATGCGGCCATGGAACAGGAGCTTTTGGAAAAGATCAACGAACTGGGCACGGGGCCGCAGGGCTTCGGCGGGCGGACCACGGCGCTTGGGCTGCAGATCGAAACATTCCCCACGCACATCGCGGGCCTGCCTGTGGCGGTGAACATCAACTGCCACGTAACCCGTCACGCGGAGGTGGTGCTGTAATGGAATATAAGCTGACGGCCCCGCTTTCCAAAGCGGATGCGGCAAAGCTGCGCGCGGGGGACACGGTGCTGCTTTCGGGAACCATTTACACGGCCCGGGACGCTGCTCACAAGCGCCTGTGCGCGCTGGCGGCAGAGGGCAAGCCTCTGCCCTTTGCCATTGAGGACGCGGTCGTTTATTACGCCGGCCCCACGCCCGCCCGCCCGGGCGGGGTGATCGGTTCCGTGGGCCCCACCACCAGCTACCGTATGGACGCCTACGCGCCCACGCTGCTGGACATGGGCCAGACGGGCATGATCGGCAAAGGCGCGCGGGGGCCGGAGGTCGTGGCGGCCATGCGCCGGACGGGCGCCGTATACTTTGCGGCTATCGGCGGCGCGGGTGCGGCCATTGCCGCCTGTGTGCAGAGCGCGGAGCTTGTTTGCTGGGAGGACCTGGGCAGCGAGGCGGTGCGCCGCCTGTGCGTGCGGGATATGCCGCTGACGGTCGTCATCGACAGCCGGGGCGAAAACCTGTACGAGAGCGGCCCGGCGGCTTACCGGGAAAGCCTGCGTGTACGCTGAATTCAAATAGAAGCGGGCCGCGCCGCATTCTGAAAAAGAATGCGGCGCGGCCCGCTTGCACAGCGCACGCTCAGAACGGCTCCAGCCCGAGAAGATAGTCGGCGCTGACATGATAATAGCGGCACAGGGCAATCAGGTGACGGACGGGCAACTCGTTTTCCCCGTTTTCATAACGGGAATATACCTGTTGCGTTGTGCCGAGGTATTGGGCTACCTCTTTTTGGGTCAAATCCCGGTCTTCCCGAAGCTCGCGTATGATGTCTACATAAGTTTTCACGCAAACACCTCCGCGCCCATTTTAGGATACACCTGATTAAGTGTATTGACTGTACACTATATGTGGTGTAAAACAAGGGCAAACACTGGAGGAGGCATTGAAAATGGAAGTAGAAGCAAATGCGTCTGGGCAGACGCAGGCCAAAACAAAGTTTTGCAAGCACTGCGGCGGTACGATCCCTCAGGATGCGGTAATGTGTACGCATTGCGGCAGGCAGGTGGAGGAGCTGGCCGGCGCGGCACAGCCGCAGGTCGTTATTCAGAATACCAATATGAACACCAATACAGCGGCGGCAGTGGTTGCCGGTGTAGGGGCAAGGGCAAAAAACAAATGGACGGCGTTTGTTCTGTGTCTGCTTTTGGGTTACTTTGGCGCGCACAAATTTTACGAGGGAAAGGTCGGGATGGGCGTACTTTATCTGTTTACGTTGGGCCTTTTTGGGATCGGATGGTTTGTCGACCTTATCGTTCTGCTCACAAAAACCAACCCGTATTATGTTTAGAGCGGCGCCGCTTTATCGCGTTAAAATGTTTTGAAAAAATTTTGCGGAAACCGCTTGACATTTTTGCCGGTTTGGTGTTTAATACTACCAAACCGATGAAGCGGAGATAAAGCCGTAAGCGCACGCAAAGAGAGCCCCCGTTGCTGGAAGTGGGGCCGGAAGCGGAACGGCAAATGGACCGCCGAGGGCAGGGTGAAAGGCGCAAAGCCCAGTAGCTTCTGACGCGTGCTCGCGTTACAGGGCAGAGGATGTGTTGGCATCTTCGCAGAGGCGGCCGCTGTTTGAGCGGCAATCAAGGTGGTACCGCAGGTGCAGTTTCAGCGCCTGTCCTTGTGAACAGCAAGGGCAGGCGCTTTTTTATTTGCGCCGGCCCGGCGCAGGAGGGGTTCCCAATGAAGAAAAAACCGAATCTGCTTTCAAAACACACCCAGCGGCTGCGATGGCGATGGTGAAACGAAGCCTTGTCCGCCCGTATGCCCGGCGACGCGTCCGCGCCGCTCAAACTGAATTTTGAAAGAGGTTTTTGACCATGAAAATGAAGAAGCTTGCAGCACTTGCCCTGTCCGCCGTTTTCGCGCTTGGCGCGCTCACCGCCTGCGGCGGTTCGTCCTCCTCCGGTTCTGTCCCGGCTGCGGCGTCCGCGTCTGGTTCCGGTTCCGTTTCCGGGGCTTCGCTGAAAGAAGTCAACATCGGGCTGATCCAGCTGATGGAGCACGCTTCTCTGGACGAGATCCGCACGGCCATCGAAGCCGGGCTGGAGGCCAAAGGGGCGGAATACGGCGTAAAAGTGAATGTCGATTACCAGAACGCCCAGGGCGACACCAGCACCATCAACACCATCTGCCAGCAGTTTGTGGGCAACAAGGTGGATGCCATTGTGGCTATCGCAACTCCGGCCGCGCAGGGCGCGGCCACCGCGGTGGCCGGCACCGATATTCCCGTGATCTTCAGCGCCGTGACGGACCCTGCCGCCGCAGGCCTTGTGGAAAACCTGGAGGCGCCCGAGGGAAACATCACGGGTACCTCCGACGCGATCCCCGTTGAAAAAATCTTCGAGCTTGCCGCCGAGCTTACGCCCGACGCCGAGAGCTTCGGCCTCATCTACAACACCGGCGAGGTGAACAGCGTTTCCGTAATCGACGAGACAAAGGCCTATCTGGATGCCCAGGGCATCAGCTACACCGAGGCCAGCGTTGCCAGCACCGGAGACGTGCAGACGGCGGCACAGACGCTGCTTTCCAAATGCGACGCAATCTTTGCGCCCATCGACAACACGGTGGCCAGCGCCATGGGTGTGCTGGCGGACGAGGCCATCAAGGCCGGAAAGCCCGTGTATGTGGCGGCCGACAGCATGGTGAACGACGGCGGCCTTGCCACCGTGGGCGTCAACTACACCAACCTGGGCACCCAGACGGCCGACATGCTGCTGAAGGTCCTGACGGGCACGCCCGTCTGCGAAGTGCCTGTGGAGGTCTTAAAGGAGAACGCCGTTGTGGTGAATGAAGAGACCGCCGCCGCCATCGGCGTGGACGTCAGCAAGTACGCCCGATAAGCTGCACGCGGAAAGGGACACTGCAATGAAAAACAGAATATGCGCCGCACTGCTCACCCTTGTGCTGTGCCTGCCTCTGGCAGGCTGCGCGGGCGGGGCTTCCTCCGGTATATCCGCTTCCTACCCGGCGGAGCCCTCTTCTGGTGCGGATTCCGGTATGCAGGCCGGAAAGGCCTATACCGTGGGCATCCTCCAGCAGATGGAACACACCTCTCTGGACGAGATCCGGGAGGCCGTTGAGGCGGGCCTTGCCCGGGGCGCGGCTGCGGGCGGCTATACGGTGGAGGTCGTTTATAAAAACGCACAGGGAGATCCCACAGCCATCCGCACCATCGCGGAGCAGTTCGCCGCACAGGGCGTTGATGTGATCGTGCCCATTGCTACGGGTGCGGCCCAGGGCGCGGCTGCGGCAGCGCAGAATGTGCCCATTGTGTTCAGCGCGGTGGCTGACCCTGTCGCGGCCGGACTGGTGGATGCTTTTGACCGGACGACGGGCAATATCACGGGTGTTTCCAACGGCATTGATGTCGCAAAAATATTCGCTTTGGCGGACGAGCTGACGCCCGGCATCGGGACCTACGGCTTTATATACAATGAAGGCGAGGTCAACAGCCAGTCCATCATTGAAAAAGCAAAGGCCTTTCTGGCTGCGCGGGGCCTCGCCTATGAGGAAGTGACGGTCGCGTCCTCGGGCGAGGTGCAGCAGGCCGCGCGGGGCGTCATTGCAAAGGGCGTGGACGCGCTGTTCATCCCCAACGACAACACGGTGGCCAGCGCGCTGCCCGTGCTGGCGCAGGAGGCTATTGCGGCAGGGCTTCCGGTGTATCCCACTGCGGACAGCATGGTGCGGGACGGCGGCCTTGCCACTGTGGGCATCAATTATACCGTGCTGGGCGGCCAGACGGCAGACATGGTGTGCAGAGTGCTGGAGGGCACGCCCATCGCGGATATCCCGGTGGAGCTGGTGAATGAGTCCTCCGTCGTGGTCAACGGGGATACCGCGGCTGCGCTGGGTGTGGATGTGAGCCGGTACGTGCAGTGACACTCGCTGAATATGCTGCAATTGAAAAAACGGGCCGCGCTGCGGCCCGCGGCGGAACGGAGCGGCCTTGAAATGCCGCTCCGCGCCGCCTTGTTCCGGAAAATACATACAAAAGGGGAAACGACCATGAGCTTGCTTGTTTTGCAGGGCGCCGTGGAGCAGGGCTTTATTTATGCCCTTGTCGCGCTGGGCCTGTATATCTCGTTCCGTACGCTGGACATCGCGGACCTCACCACTGACGGCACCTTCACGCTGGGCGCGGCTGTATCGGCTGTGTTTACTGTGCAGGGCCAGCCGCTGCTGGGCGTGGTGCTGGCATTTTTCTGCGGCGCACTGGCGGGGTTTGTCACCGCGCTTTTGCAGACGAAGCTGGGCGTGCAGCCTATTCTGGCGGGTATCATCACCATGACGGCGCTGTATTCCGTCAACCTGATGGTGATGGGAAAGCCGAATATCAATTTCTTTAAGGAAAAGACTATCTTTACGGCCGCCGAGGCCATGCCGGGCGGCTTCGGAAGCCTGCTGCAGGCCGCGGCCATCACCGCCGTGCTGTGCGTGCTGCTGGTGCTGTTTCTGCGCACGCAGCTGGGCCTGTCTCTGCGGGCCACGGGCGACAACCGGGACATGGTGTCCGCATCGTCCATCAACCCGGCGTTCACCACCACCGTGGGCCTGTGCCTTTCCAACGCCGTGGTGGCGCTTTCAGGTGCGCTCATCGCCCAGTATCAGAAATTTGCTGACAATACGCTGGGTACGGGCATGGTAGTCATCGGGCTGGCCAGCCTGATCATCGGCGAGGTGCTGTTCGGCCGCGGCGGGCCCCACGCGCTGGCAAAAGGCGTGCTGGCGGCAACTGTGGGCGCTGTGGTATACCGCATCATCGTGGCGGCGGCCATCGCGGTGAACATCGACGCAAAAAACATGAAGCTGGTTTCGGCGCTCATCGTGGCGGCGGCTATTTCGTACCCGGCCATCCGGGACAAGGTGCTCTTTTACAGAAAACGCAGGGAGGCGAACCGCAATGTCTGAAATGCTGGAACTGCGTCATATCTCCAAGACCTTCGGCGCGGGCACGATCAATGAAAAAAAGGCTGTGGAGGATCTTTCCCTCACACTGGCCTCCGGAGATTTCGTCACCATCATCGGCGGAAACGGCGCGGGCAAATCCACGCTGTTCAACGCTGTTGCGGGCGTGTTCTATGTAGACGAGGGCCGCGTTATCCTGGACGGAGAGGATATGACGTTCCTGCCGGAATATAAGCGCTCCAACCACCTGGGCCGTCTGTTTCAGGACCCGCTCAAGGGGACCGCGCCCCACATGACCATCGAGGAAAACCTGGCGCTGGCGTATCTGCGCTCTGTGCGCACGCGTTCGCCTTTCGGCACGGTGTCGAAAAAGGACAGGGAGTATTTCCGCGAGCGGCTGGCCGCTCTGGGCCTGGGCCTGGAGGACCGGCTGAAAAGCCCGGTGGGCTTGCTTTCCGGCGGACAGCGCCAGGCGCTGACGCTGCTGATGGCAACCCTTGTTACGCCCAAGCTGCTTTTGCTGGACGAGCACACCGCCGCGCTGGACCCCTCCACCGCAGAAAAGGTGCTGGAGCTGACCAGGAGCATCGTGGCGGAAAACAACATTACATGCATGATGATCACCCACAACATCCGCTCCGCGCTGGAGCTTGGCAACCGCACCATTATGATGGATGCGGGCCGCATCGTGCTGGACCTTGCGGGGGAGGAGCGCGCGGGCATGACGGTGGACGCGCTGCTGGAAAAATTCCGTACGAGCGCGGGCAAAGAGCTGGACAACGACCGCATCCTGCTCAGCGACAGGGAGTAAAGTCTGCGGCCGGTATTTGTGAAAAAATTAAATCGTATAAAAATAGCCGCAGACTGTTTTTTAGACCATGCGGGCCGTCCCCGGCCCGCGGCCGCTAAGGTGTTTTTTGTTACAAAGCAATAAAAAGGCGTCCGAAGATGAAGTCTTCGGACGCTTTTTCTCGTATTATAAACAGAAAGGCTCATTTGCCGGTTTCGGTCTGCGCTTTCAGCAGGTCGCGGATCTCAGCCAGGAGCGTTTCTTCTTTGGAGGGCTCCGCCGCTGCGGCAGCCTCCACGACCTCTTCCGCTTTCTTGCGCTTGAAGCGGTTGATGACCTTCAGCGCGCAGAACACGCACAGCGCCAGAATGATGAATTCCAGCACGCTCTGCAGAAAAGCGCCGTAGGGCAGGGAAAAGTAAGGCGCTTCTTCGCCGGCCCGCTGCAGCGTAACGGCGAGCTCGCTCAGGTTCACCGCGCTGGTGAACAGGCCCACAACGGACATCACCATATTGACGAGCGCGGTCACGATCTTGCTGAACGCGCCGCCGATGACGATGCCGACAGCCATGTCGATGACGTTGCCGCGCACCGCAAACTCCTTGAACTCGGTGAGAAATTTTTTCATGCTTGCCTCCTTTGCCTGTTACAGCAGCTTTTCGATGGCGTCGGCCGCGCCGTCCAGCATGTCGCCCTCAAAGGATTCGATCACACCGAGGTCGGCCTGCCTGGCAAGCTGCGGGTCGATGGGGATGCGGGCCAGCACCGGAACGCCGAACTCGGCGGCTGTCTCGGCAACGTGGCTCTCGCCGAACACGTCGATTTTTTTGCCGCAGTCCGGGCACAGGACATAGCTCATGTTTTCCACAAGGCCCAGCACGGGAATGTTCATCATATTGGCCATGTTCACGGCCTTGGCGACGATCAGGCTCACCAGCTCCTGCGGGCTGGCCACTACGACGATGCCGTCCACCGGCAGCGTCTGGAACACCGTCAGCGGTACGTCGCCCGTGCCCGGGGGCATGTCCACAAACAGGAAATCCACATCCTTCCAGATGACCTCCTGCCAGAACTGCTTGACGGTGCCCGCAATGATGGGCCCGCGCCACACGACAGGGTCGCTTTCGTGCTCCAGCAGCAGGTTCACGCTCATCACGTCGATGCCTGTGCGGCTCTGTACGGGATAGCAGCCCACTTCGTCCGCATGGGCGCGGCCGTGGATACCGAACAGCTTAGGGATGCTGGGGCCGGTGATGTCGGCGTCCAGCACGCCGGTCTTATAGCCGCGGCGGTTCAGCAGCACGGCCAGCATGGCGGATGTCATGCTCTTGCCGACGCCGCCCTTGCCGCTGACGACGCCGATCACTTTTTTAATACTGCTCAGCGCGTGGGGCGGTTCGCGGAAATCCGCGGGGTTTGTTTTGCGCGAGGCGCAGTTTTCGCCGCAGGTCTCGCAATTGTGCGTACAATTTTCGCTCATTGTCATTCTCCTTCCGGGTGGTACCTTCATTATAGGTTCGCGCAAAGAGGGTGTCAAGCCGTGGCTTTGGTTGCGGGACAGGTAAATATACGGTATAATAACCTCAGGCCCACCGCTTGCGCGGCTGCGCGCACTTCGTGCGCTGTTGCGCTTTCGCGCACGGGCTTGAGAGCATTGAACCATGCAAAACCGCAGTGAATGCGGTTTTGTTGAGGCCGCTGCGCGGCATCATGGTATAATATGTCCGGTTAGCGAATGCGAGCCGCAGGCGAAGCATGAGCTTAGCGGCATAGATACCATGTTTCTTAATGAGTACGAGCGGTACGCGAAGTGCGAGCTTAGAAATATGGTATAATAACCTCAGGCCCGCCGCTTGCGCGGCCACGCGCACTTCGTGCGCGGCTGCGCTTTTGCGCATGGGCTTTGAGAACATTGAACCATGCAAAACCGCAGCAGGCACGGTTTTGTTGAAGCCGTTTTGCGGCGTCCTGCTGTAATATTAGCGATCGCGGCTACATGCCGCAAAACAGAAAGGATGGACAACGTGGGTACGATTTTTTATACCGCACCTGTGGCGCCCCATGTGCTGATCAACGCATTCTTCCTTTACAGCTTTTTGGGCTGGGTGATGGAGTGCATCGTCATACGCCGGGAGAAGGGCAGGTGGGAGAACCGCGGCTTTGCGCATCTGCCGTTCTGTATCATCTACGGCTTCGGCGCAATGCTCGGCTTTGCGCTGCTGCGTCCGTTTTCCAGCAATTATGTGCTGCTCTATCTTGTGGGAGCCGTTTTGGCAACGCTGTTCGAATACCTCACCGCGCGGCTGATGCTGCGCCTGTTCGGCACCTTCTGGTGGGATTACACCAATAAGCCGTTCAATTATAAGGGGATTCTGTGCCTGGAAAGCACGCTGGGCTGGGGGCTCATCGCTCTTCTGCTGTTTGCGTTTCTGCACCGGCTGGTGTTCCGCGCTGTCCTGCTCATTCCGGACCGTGTCGGTTTGGCGGCCGCATTTCTGCTGGTGTGTGCCTATGCGGTGGATTTTGCCGTCAGCGCGTATCAGGCGTATCAGAATGCGCATACTTCCACAGAGGCCGAGCCCGTGCCCGGCCGCGCCGCCCGCTGAAAAGCGCGGCGCCGACCTTCACACAAAGGGGATTTTTTAGAAATGATTTACCGCAGCAAGGAAACCGTGTGCTCCATCACGGTACCCAGAGATCCGGAATACCTGGCTCTGGTACAGGATATTCTGGAACATCCGCTGGTGCGTTCCATGGAGGCGTACACCCAGCACGGTGAGACCTCGTGCCTGCGCCACAGCATCAATGTTTCGTATTTCAGCTACCTGTATTGCAGGGACCATGGATGGCAGGCCCGCGCCGCCGCCCGCGCCGGGCTGCTGCACGACCTTTTTCTGTACGACTGGCACTTCCACGCAAAGGAAACGGGCAATTATTTTCACGGGCTGACGCATCCGCGGCGCGCGCTGGAGAACGCCCAGCGCCTGTTCAGCCTTACGGACAGGGAAAAGAATATCATCCTGCGGCATATGTGGCCGCTGACGGTCACACCGCCCAAATACCGCGAGGCGTATGTGATTGTGATGTTCGACAAATACTGCAGCCTGATGGAGACGTTCCACAAGCCCGTGATGGAGCTGATGGAATACCAGGAGCTGACGGCTGATTTGAAAAAAGGCTTTGCCGCGCAGTGAGCGGCAAAGCCTTTTTATGTGCGCCCGGGCCATATTGCGCCCGGGCCGTTTTGCGGTTTGGATTAACGGCTTTGAGGGAGCGGACCGCGAGGCGTCGGGAGCAGCTCCGCATGCCGTTTTGCTCCGGGCGGCTCACAGGCGCTCCACGATTCCCGTGACCAGGCGCTCCAGCACCTTTGCGCGGGCTGCGGCCGTCTCGATGACCTCGTTTTCGTCCAGCTTCTTTTCCAGCACGCCCGCGGCCATATTGGTGACGAGGCTGATGGCCAGCACAGGCAGCCCGCAGTGGCTGGCGGCGATGACCTCCGGCACCGTGGACATTCCCACGGCGTCCGCGCCCAGCACGCGGAACGCACGGATCTCCGCCGGAGTTTCGTAGCTGGGGCCCATATAGCCCAGATATACTCCGTGGCGCAGTGCAACGCCCTGCGCGGCGGCCACTTCGTCTGCCAGACGGCGCAGAGCGGGCGTATAGGCGTAGGTCATATCACAGAAGCGCGGGCCGAAGCCCGCATCGTTGGGGCCGGTGAGCGGGTTGGCGCCCATAAAATTGATGTGGTCGTCAATGACCATCAGGTCGCCCACCTGGAAATCGAGGTTCACGCCGCCGCAGGCATTTGTCACCAGCAGCGTTTCCACACCCAGCGCTTTCATCACACGGACGGGCGCGGCGATGTGGGACATGGGATGTCCCTCATAAAAATGAAAACGCCCCTGCATGCACACGACGCCGTGCCCGGCCAGACGGCCCAGCACAAAACGTCCCGCGTGCCCCGGCGCGGTGGAAACGGGAAAGCCGGGAATGGAGGCGTATTCCACAAAAGACGCATCCTCCAGCACATCGGCCAGACCGCCCAGCCCGCTGCCCAGGATCAGGCCCACCGACGGGTGCGCGCCGGCCACGGCGCGGATGGCATCTACCGCGTTTTGGATCATTTCCTTCAAGGCTTTTCCTCCGTTCGCGTCTGGCTGCTTTTCAGCTCGAAGTGAATCAGCAGGCTGAGCAGCGCGCGCAGGATGATGACCGCGCCCAGAATGAGCAGCTCGCTCATCTCCCGTACCAGAACGGTCTTTAAGATCTCGGCGGCCATTTTAAATTCCAGCCCGGTGGCAAGGCCGTCGGCAAGCTCGAACTGCAGCGCGTAATGCCGGTGCAGAAAGGTATTGCCCAGATATTCCGCAAAGGCCCGCACTGCCGACACTGCCACCACAAAAATGCCCATCATCTCCAGTACGCCGATGATGGGCGGCAGGATGAGCTCGATCAAATGTTCCAAGTCCATGTTGCGTCTCCTTTCCAAATTCCTGTCTACCAGTATACAGGATGTCCCGGCAAAAAGGCAATACGCGCCGCACATACTTTCCCGTCCGGGTCCGTATACATAAAAAAGGGAAAGGGGCGTGGACGCATGGCGCGCCAAAGCTATTTGAAAAACGCGGCCATTCTGACGGGAACAGGCCTGCTGCTGCGTGCCGCAGGCATGTTCTTCCGCATTTATATCGCGGCGCGTATCGGCGCCGAGGGCATGGGCCTGTACCAGTTGATCTACACGGTCTACACAATGGCCGTCACCCTGGCTACGGCGGGGCTTTCGGTGGCGGCCACGCGTCTTTCGGCGGAACTGCTGGCCACCGACGACCCCGCCAATGTGCGCGCAGCCATGCGCCGCACACTGGCGCTGGGGCTTGGGCTTGGCGCGGCTGCGGCCGCGCTGCTGTTCACTGGAGCGGGGCTTGCAGCGGACTGGTGGCTGGAGGATGCGCGGGCCGCGCTCTCGCTGCGCATTTTGGCGCCCAGTTTGCCGTTTATGGCGGTTTCGGCATGTCTGCGGGGGTTTTTCATGGCGCGGCGCAAGGTGGGGCCGAATTCCCGCGCGCAGATCTTCGAGCAGGTCGTGCGCATCGGCGTGGTGGCGCTGCTCATTGATTCTGCCGTACCGCAGGGCATCGGAACGGCCTGCGCGGCCGTGGTCGTGGGCAATACGGTCAGCGAGGCTGCGAGCTGGGTATATATGGAATGGTGCTACCGGCGTGAGCTGAGGGACGTGCCCCGTAACGCAAAGCGTCCGGTGCAGGGGCTGGGACGGCAGCTGTGGGATATCATAGCGCCCATTGCTGCGAACCAGTATATGACGAGCGTGCTGCGCACCGTTGAAAATGTAATGGTGCCCGGCTGCCTTGCGCTGTATACACTCAGCCGCGAAACAGCGCTCAGCCAGTACGGCGCGCTGAAAGGCATGGCCATGCCGGTGATTTTTTTTCCGTTTTCATTTCTGGCCACGCTTTCTACGCTGCTGCTGCCGGAGATCACCGAGGCGCATGTGCAGAACAGGCGCGCGGCGCTGGAACATCTGGTCAACCGTGTCATGCTCATCACGCTGGTGCTTTCGTTTCTGGCCGGCGGCCTGTTCACCCAGTTTGCAAAGGAGATCGGCCTGGTGCTGTACCAGAGCGAGGAGATCGGTTTTTATCTGTCGATACTGGGGCCGCTGATGCCCTTTATGTATATGGAGAGCATGGTGGACGGCATCCTGAAAGGGCTGGGGGAGCAGCTTTCCTCCTTTCGTTATACGGCGCTGGATTCGGTTGTGCGCATCGCGCTGATCTACCTGCTGCTGCCGCGCTTCGGCATGCAGGGCTTTTTGTTCGTGATGCTGGTGAGCAATCTGCTGACGAGCCTGCTGAACCTGCACCGCCTGCTGCATGTTACAGGGCTGCGTGTGCAATGGCTGCGTTGGGTGATAAAACCGGTGTTCTCGTTTTTGTGCGCGGGCGCGGCGTGCCGGTTCGTGCTGCAGCCGCTGACGCAGCGGCTGGGCCTGCCGCTTCTGGCCTGGGCTGTTTTGGGAGCGGTATTCACCAGCGTTATTTACGCGCTGTTCATCTGGCTTACAGGCTGCGCCGGGCCGGGAGACTTTATCGTCAGGCGCACCCGGAAGAAGGCGGGGGAGAGGGATTCGTCCGTGTGATGCGGATGCAGGAAAGGACGCCGCGGCTGTGTAAAATGCCGATTCTTGCGCGCAAAGTTTGGATAAGATGGAGAAAGCTGAAAAAATGGTTGACGGAAGACTGGAAAAGGATTATTATGTTGTCATAACAACAAGGCGGCCAACAACATCCTACAGGCGGCCTTGCAGCGCCCGGCGGCGGAATGCCTGCCGGGAGGGAAAGAGGTGCCTTTGGTGAAAGCGGTACCCAGGTACTTGCAGATTATCAATTATTATCAGGGAATGATCGACGCGGGCAAGCTGTCGGAGGGGCAGCAGATGCCCACGGAAGAGGCCATCGGCGCGCTGTTCAGCGTGAGCCGCATCACGGTGCGCCAGGCTTTGGACGGCCTGGCACAGGCGGGATATATTTACAAAGTGCAGGGAAAGGGCAGCTTTGTCGCATCCAAGAAGGCGGGAATGCAGCTCAATCATCTGATCGGCTTCAGCGACGAGATGCGCAGTCTGGGGCTGGAGCCGTCCACCATCCTTGTGGAACAGAGCCTGATGCTGCCCACGGAGGCAGTGGCAAAGGCGCTGAACATCGACGTCACCCAGAAGATCTATTTCCTAACGCGCATCCGCTGCGCGGACGGCGTCCCCATGGCTGTGGAGAAGGTCCATATGCCCTTTTACCGTTTCGCGGGCATTGAAACGCAGGATCTGAGCAAATCTTTGTACGCGCTGCTCAAGGAGCAATACGGCTGCGAATGCAGCAAGGCGGTGCAGAGCATCCAGGCCGGAGCGGCCAGCTCCCATGATGCGAAGCTGCTGAAAATCAAAACAGGAATGCCGGTGCTGTGCATCTCCCGCACTACGTACGGTATGGATGGCGCGCCCTTTGAGTATGTGGATTCTATTTACCGCGGGGATAAATATATCTTTAACGTCACTCTGGAAAAGTAAACTTTCGCTGGGCCTGCCCCGCCTGCGGCTGGGCTGTGCCCGCGAAAAATTTTTTGAACGGTATTGTTATAACAACATGACAACTTGTCTTGTTGCAGCTTAAATCAAATGAGGAAGGGCAGAGGTTCATGACGGAAAAAAGTAGATCAGAGCGCGGCGGACGGCGCAGGTTCAACCTGAAACGGCGCGAGGCCTGCACGGGCTGGCTGTTTGTCTCACCGGCGCTCATCGGGTTCAGCATTTTCACCTTCGGTTCTATCCTGTATTCGCTGTACTTATCCTTCACCGATTACAACCTGCTCAGCAAGCCGAACTGGCTGGGCCTGCAGAACTACGTCAAGGCGTTCACGGACGACCAGTACTTTTACCCGTATTTCGGCAATACGTTCTATTTTGTCGTTGCGCTGGTGCCCATCGTGCTGGTGGTGTCGCTGCTGCTGGCCATCCTCATCAACAAAAAGGCGGGCAGGCTGACAAAGGGCTACCGTGTAGCGCTGTTCCTGCCCAGCATCACGTCCACCGTCGCGGTGAGCATGGTGTGGCTGTGGATCTTCAACCCGGACATGGGCATCCTGAACAACATTCTCACTGCCATCGGCCTGAATGATGTGCCGCTGTGGCTGGGCGACCCGGCCTGGAGCAAGCCCGCGCTCGTTATCATGCGCGTGTGGCAGATGAGCGGTTATTATATGCTGATGTTCCTTGCCGGGCTGCAGACCATCCCGGAGACATTGTACGAAGCCGCGGATGTGGACGGCGCCACAGGATGGCAGAAATTTATCCGCATTACGGTGCCGATGCTCTCCAATACAACGTTTGTGGTAGCCATCCTGCTGGTGATCGAGGCGTTCAACATGTTTGAATCCATTTTCGTAATGACGCAGGGCGGGCCGCTCGGCTCCACCAGCACCATCATGTACTATATCTATGAGCAGGGCTTTACCAACTACAACATGGGCTATGCATCGGCGCTGGCGTGGATATTCTTTGCCATTATCATGGTGGTGACGCTGATCCAATACCGCTTCCGCCATGAACAGGGGGGTGAATGAGCATGAAAAAACCGCAGCTTGGCATGTCCGCGCGCAAGACCGTGGGCAACACCGTATACCACATCTTCATGGTCACCCTCAGCGTCATCATGATCTATCCTTTCGTCTGGTCGCTGCTCTCCTCTTTCAAATCCTCGGAGCAGCTTTACGGCGGTAATCCGCTGGACCTGTGGCCCAGGCCGTTTACGATGGAGAACTACGAGCGCCTGTTCCAGGTGCTGCCCTTTGATAAGTTTACGGTCAATTCGGTGTTTTTGTCCGTCGCGATGCCTCTTTGTATGATCGCGGTCGCCTCTCTCACGGCATATGCGCTCACGCGGCTGGAGTTCCGCGGCAGGAACATTTTGTTTCTTGCGTTCATCGCCACGATGATGATCCCCAGCCACGTCACCCTCATCCCCAACTATAAGATCGTTGTGGATATGAAGCTCATCAATACATATGCGGCGCTGTTCCTGACGAATATGTTCACGGGCGCCAATGCGTTCAACATTTTTTTCTTCCGCCAGTTTTTCCTCAGTATTCCCAAGGACTTGGAAAACGCCGCCATCATCGACGGCTGTACGCGGCTGGGCGTGTTTTTCCGCATCGTGCTGCCAAATGCGAAGCCGGCCATTGCCACGACGGCCATCCTGTCGTTCCGCAGTGTGTGGAACGCGTTCCTGTGGCCGATGCTGGTGATCAACGACTACGACAAGCTGACGCTGACCGTGGGCCTGAAATACCTGAAGGAGTGGGAACCCAACTGGGCCGTGCTTCTGGCGGGCGCGTCCCTCAGCATCGTGCCCATCGTCATTGTGTTCCTCATCTTCCAAAAGCAGTTCATGGCCTCTACCATGAATTCGGGCTTTGGCGGTAAATGATGTCTCTTTTCGGAATGAACGGCGCGCCGCGCCGTGACATATCAAATCATACAATGGAGGATCAACATGAAAAAGTTAATTAGCAAAGTTCTGTCACTTGTTCTTGCACTGGCGTTTGTGTTTTCGCTGGCCGCCTGCGGCGGTGCGCCGTCCTCGGCGCCCGCTGCGTCCGGCAGCGCTCCGGCTTCCGGCTCCGAGCCCGCGGCCCCGGCCGACCCCACCACACTGAAGGTCTATACCTGGTGGGACGTGACGAAGTTTGAACATTTGCAGAAGATGCAGCAGGATTTTGAAGCGGCGAATCCGGATATCAAGCTGGAATTCGTTACCATTCCCAGCAAATACGCCGATACAATGGTCACAAAGCTGGCCGGCGGCGAGATCCCCGACGTGATGATGCTGGCCATGGACCAGGTGCCCCGCTATGCGCTGAACGGTATGCTGCTTCCGCTGGACGATTTGGCCAGCCAGGAGTATAAGGACGCTCTGTACCCCGTGGTGAAGGACGCCCTGACCGTGAACGGCACCATGTATGCCGCGGCCCGCGACGTTACCCCGAAGGTCATGTATCTCAATACCAAGATGTTTGAAGACGCCGGCATCGAGATCCCGGCCGATACCTGGACGATGGACGAGTTCGTCGAGATCGCCAAGCAGCTCACCAAGGGCAGCGGCGCGGACGCCCAGTGGGGTTATTACTGGAAAAATTATACCGACCAGACCTTCGCCATGATCGCGGCGTTCGGCGGTGAGCTGTACAGTGAGGACGGCAAGGCGAGCGTGCTTTCCACCGACGAAAACACCCAGAAGGCCGTTCAGTTCATGTATGACCTGTACAATACCTACAAGGTGTGTCCGTCGGCCACGCAGGCCGCGCAGTTCGGCGACAGCGAGTTCGCCCCCTTTATGGCCAATAAGGTGGCCATGCAGATCGGCGCGCTTTCCACCGCCTCTACGTTTGACGCAAACGGCACTGAGTATACCGTGCTGCCCATGCCCTATGTGGACGGCGTCAGCAAAACGTCCTCGTTTGTGAACACCTGGGTCATTCCCAAGACCGCCAGAAATCCCGAGCTTTCCTGGCGCGTGGTGGAGTTCCTCTCCGGCAAGGAGGGCCAGCAGATCGCTTTGGATATGAACTACGGCCTGCCTGCCTCCACGATGGTGGATACCACGGAATTCGAGGCGAAAACGCCGTACAACAAGTATTTCGTACAGGCCCTGGAGACGGCCGTGCCGTATCCCACGAACCTGAACGGCTCGGAGTTCCAGAATATGTTCCAGAAGGAATGCGAGTCCCTGTGGGCCGGCGCCGTCTCGCCGGAGGAGTTTGCACAGCGCGTGGATGAACAGGCGGCTCCGATTTTGAGCAAATAAAGCAATGGGGGAAAGGGCGGCGGTTTCCGCCGCCCTTTTTCAGGAAGGAAGGTCAAGGATGACCGCAAAACAATTGCCGGACGATACATATTTGGATAAAATATATACGATGCTGGCACAGATCGAGCAGGAGGAAGGCGCGGCCATGGACGCAGCCGCCCGCGCGGCGTATGCGTCCATAGACGGCGGCGGCCTGCTGCACGTGTTTTCCACGGGCCATTCCCACATGATCGTGGAGGAGATGTTCTACCGCAGCGGAGGGCTCGTACCGGTGAATCCCATCCTCTCGGACGAGCTGATGCTTCATACCGGTGCGATCACCAGCACACATATGGAGCGCATGCCCGGCAAAGCGGCCGAGGTGCTGGGCAAGGCGGGGCTGCGCGCGGGCGACACGATCCTCATTTCCTCCAATACGGGCATCAACACGGTGCCGGTGGAAGCGGCTTTGTACGCAAAGGAACGGGGGCTGACGGTGGTGTGCGTTACCTCGAAGAAAATATCCCGCACGCTTGCCTCCCGCGCGCCGGAGGGAAAGCGCCTGTATGAAGTGAGCGATATCGTCATTGACAACCATGCGCCCAGAGGCGACGGTTTGCTCACGATCCCCGGCACCCAGCAGATCACAGGCGGCGCGTCCACCTTCGGAAGCCTGTTCATCGCGCAGCGCATCGTACTGAAGATCGAAAACCTGTATCTTGCGCAGGGGCGGATGCCGCCGGTCCTGTGCAGCGCCAATCTGCCCGGCGGCGACGAATACAATACCAGCGCGGTGGCGGCGTATCAGGGCCGTATCAAAGCGCTGTGCTGAGGATGAGGTGAACGGTTTGTATCTGGTGTGCGACGGCGGGGGAACAAAGACGGATTTCCTGCTGTTTGAAAAAACAGGACGTGTGCGGGGCCGCGCGCAGGGCGCAGGCGCGAACGCAAATTTTGTGCCTCCGGCCGAAGCGGCGCATACCGTCTATGCGGGCGTTATGGAATGTCTGGCGCAGGCGGGGGCCGCGCCCGCGCAGGTGCGGGAATTCGTGTTGTTCATCCCCGGCTTCCGGCCCGCGCTGCCGGAACTGGAGACTCTTTTGGGGAGCGGGAACGTCCGGCAGCTGGGCGATGAAAAGAACGCTTTTTATGCGGCGCTGGGCGCGCCCTGCGGCATCGCCGTGCTCAGCGGTACAGGCTCTTTTGCCACTGGGCGGGACAAAGCGGGACGCACGGCCACAGCGGGCGGCTGGGGCCCGCTGTTCAGCGACGAAGGCAGCGGATATCATATAGGCGTTTTGTGCCTGTCGCGTCTGGCGCTGCTGCACGACACGCATGTGACCGGCACGCTTCTGGAAAAAAACGTGCTGGAAATGCTGGGCCTGCCGGATGTTCTGTCCATTCGCGACGCGGCATACCGGCCCGATTTTACGCGCAGGCATGTGGCGCGGCTGAGCTATGCTGTGGAACGGTCGGCCCGGGAGGGGGATGCAAATGCATGCGCGGTGCTGGATGAAGCGGCCTGTGCGCTGGCGCGCCTGGCTGCGACGGTGGCCGGGCAGCTGGACGCGGACGGCCTGCCTGTGGCGCTCACGGGCGGCGTGGCGCGCATGGGAGAGCTGTTCACCGGACGCTTCCGCCGGGCGCTGGAACATCTGGTGCCCCAGTGCGTATACCAGCCGGCAAAGTACAGCCCGGTGGTGGGCGCGGCGCTTTGTGTGTTGAGCGAGAGCGCGGGCGTGGATATCACGGCACCCGGCGTCGCGGAAAATCTGATGAAAGAAAAGATGGGTGAAGCACATGTTGATGGATGAATATTTCGGTGCAATGAAGGGCGTTCTGGAAAAGGTGGAGCAGACCCAGCGGGAGGCCGTGCTGGAGGCTTCGGCAGAGATCGCGGAGCGCCTTGCCCGCGGCGGCGCGTGGCATATTATGGACACCGGCCATATGCTGATGTTTGAGGGCGTGGGCCGAACAGGCGGCATGATGGCGGTAAAGCCCATCCGCATCACCTGCGAGATACAGAACCCGGTGCGGCACCGGCCCGCGCCTGCGCGGGGCATCGTGGGCTACGACACCATTCCCGGCTTTGCCGATTACGTGCTGGGCCGTGCTAACGTGCTGCCGGACGACGTTATTATGATCGGCTCCGTTTCCGGTTACCAGTATTTTCCCGTGGATCTGGCGCTGAAGGCGAATGAAATGGGCTGCGCGACCGTGGCTGTCACATCGGTGGAATATTCGGGGCATCTTACCAGCAAGCACCCCAGCGGCAAGCGCCTGTTTGAGGCATGCACCTACTGTCTGGACAACTGCACCAATTACGGCGACACGCTGGTGGATGTGCCGGCGCTGGGCCAGCGCATCTGCCCGGCCAGCGGCATCAGCGCCAGCTACCTGATGTGGGCGGTGCAGAGCACGGTGGTGGAGAAACTGCTGGAAAAGGGCCTTAAGCCCAGTGTGTATATCTCGAACCATATGCCGGACGCGGCGCGCATCAACGGCGAGGCATTGGAAAATTATGAAAAATACGGTTTTTGAGGGGCCTGTCATGGAACTGAAAACAAACGCTTTCCGCGCCCGGTTTGCGCCGGAGGCAAACAATTTCGTCAGCCTTGTAAACCTTGCGACAGGGGACGATTATATCAAAGCCGCGCCCCGCGGCCCTCTGGTGGAGCTGTACGCGCTGGCGGACGGAGAAAAGAAAAAGCTGCTGCCCGGCGTACCGGGGATGAGTGCAGGAGCAGGCTTTCTGGAGATATCCTATACGGAGTTCGGCGGTCTGCCCATTGGTATGACTGTGCGCTGTACGGCGGAAAACGACCGTCTGTGCATCCGTGCCCGGATGGAGAACCACAGTGCGGCGGATGTTGTGGAGGTACTGATGCCGCACATCGGCGGCGTCTATCTGGGCGAGGACTACGCCGATGACGCCATCATCTACCCGCATCACGCGGGCGAGCGCACGCGCAACCCGGTAATGGGCTACGGTGTGAATAAAAAAGATTTCTGGCGCGCCAGCAGCGTTGCGTTCGGGGACATCTACCGCCGCGAGATCAACTACTGCGGCCTTGCGTCCATGAGCTGGATGTACTATTACGACGCCGAAAACGGCCTGTACATCGGCAGCCATGACGCGCGCTTCCCCGTGACGGGCGTCATAGCCGAAACAAGCGGAAGCGCCGAAGATCCGTGGATGGCCTTTGGCTTTCGCAAGCATTACCGCGTCCGTCCCGGGGAAAGCTATGAAACAGGGGAATATATTCTGGCCGTCACCACGAAGGACTGGCATTACGGCGCGCAGCTTTACCGCGCGTATATCGCGCCCTATTTGGATTTCGACCACAATCCGGCGTTTTTGGCGGACGAATGCGCGCTCAACCAATGCTACAATTTCAAGCGCACAGGCAATATCGAGCATACGTTCCGTGATATCCCGCAGATGTACGAAGAGGGCGCGGCCTGGGGCGTGCGCCACATGTTTCTGGCAAGCTGGAACCGTACGGGCTTCGACTCGTTCTACCCGGAATATTATCCGGACATGGAGCTGGGAAGCGCGATGGAATTCCGGCGCGGGCTGGAATACGTGCGGGAGCACGGCGGGTTTTCCACGCTGTACATCAACGCACGGATTTTTGACGTGAAGTCGGATTTCCACAAGACCGTGGGCGAAAAAATGGCCGTCCGCAACGAAAAGGGCGAGCCGTACCGCGAGACCTACGGGCCGGAGCATTTCACGGTGAACTGCCCGTCCGACACACTCTGGCGGGATTACCTGCTGGACACTGCGGAATTCTGCGTCAAAGCCTACGGCTGTGACGGCATTTACCTGGACCAGCTGGCTTCTGCAGAGCCTTTCGCATGCTACTGTGCGGAACACAGCCACGAAAATATCGGTGAATTCAACAACGGCTATGTGTATGTGCTGCGCGAGCTGCTGCGCCGTCTGCGAAAGCACAACCCCAATGCGTATATCATGACAGAGAACTGCGGCGATATCTATGGCAGCTATACCTGGGGCAACCTGACCTGGAACGGCGCGGAATATGATGAATATTACAATGTGTTCAAATATACGTTCCCGGAATTCGTGCAGGTGAATATGGTGAACCCCCGCGGCTGGGAGACGGAAGATCGCGACCAGCGCCTGTGGTTCTACCGCGATATGCACCGTGCCGTTACATTGGGCAGCGTGCTGTGGATGGGCATTACCACCCGCATGCGTCCGCAGGACGGCGAATATCATATCTATGGCAGGAAGATGGCGCGGTTCCGCAGGGAACTGCAGCCGCTGCTCAAGGAAGCGCGCTTTTTGGACGACGCCTGGCTGGCGCCTGTGCCGGACTTCTGCTATGCGGCCTGCTGGCAGCTTGCGGACGGGCGCGGAATGGTGCTGGCGGCCAATGACACCGGCGCGCCCTGCATGCTGACGGTGCACGGCACGGCTGCGGACGGAGCCTGTACAGTGAAAGCCCCGGACGGGGATGCGCCCGGTGTACGGCGGGACGGGGATGCTCTGCTGCTGGCTTTGCAGCCGGGACAGATATGCGGCGTCCTGTTCGACCGGTGAGAATGTTTCATCTGTACTCGTTCCGGCGGCGGGAAGATATACAAGGCTCCCATTTCCGGCATGTGCCGGGCAACGGGAGCCTTTTCGTCTGTGAGAGGAGCTGAATGGATTGTCTTTTACCGGAAATATGCCTGCGACACTTTTTTGGGAATGCCTGCTGCGTATTTTTCTGGCCGCGCTGTGCGGGCTTGTGATCGGCTTTGAGCGCAAAGCCCGCCTGAAGGAAGCGGGCGTACGCACGCATCTGATCGTAGCGTTGGGCGCGGCGCTTATCACCATCGTTTCCAAATACGGTTTTTTTGACCTTGCACTGTTTGCCGAGGGCATCAAGGCAGATCCCACGCGTATTGCGGCCCAGATCGTGAGCGGGGTCGGCTTTCTGGGCGCGGGAATGATATTCATGCGGCACAGGACGCTTACCGGCCTTACAACGGCTGCGGGCATCTGGACGACGGCAGGCATCGGGATGGCGGTGGGCTGCGGGCTTTACGCGGTGTCTCTTTTTTCCACGGCGCTCGTCGTTCTTACGCAGCTGATGCTGCACCGGGATTACCGCTGGACGCGCGCGCCCGGATGTACGGCTGTGTGCCTGCGCACGCAGCCGGGCCCGTCCGGTCTGCGGCAGGCGCTGGCGGCCCTGGATGAGATGCAGGTGCAGGTGATAAACCTGGAGGCGAGCCACAAGCGCAGCGGCGTGCATTACGAGCTTTTTGTGCGGCTGCCGCCCGGCCTTGTGCAGGAGCGCCTGGGCGCGCAATTGGCGGCACTGGAAGAAGTTACCTACGTGGATATATGAAAGGAGAGGCTGCGCATGCGTATGACCGTATATGGAAATAACGCCACCTGCCCGGAGGCGGACGGCGCTTGCTCCTGTTTTTTGATCGAGGCGGACGGCGGAAGGATATTGCTCGATATGGGGAACGGGAGCCTTGCCAAGCTGCAGAAAGACGTCGATCTCGCCGCGCTTGACCTGATCGCCATCAGCCATCTGCATTTTGATCATTTCGGAGACCTGTTCTGCGCGAAATATCAGCTCGAGTCCCGGCGGGCCTGCGGCGAGGCCATCCCCAGGATACCTCTGCTCACGCCGCGCCTTCCGGCGTGGGCACGGGCCGAGCTGTGCACCAACGATGTGTTTGAGCCGCATGTTATTGAGGACGGGCTGCAGTTCCGGATGGGAGACGCGGCGCTGGAGTTTATCGGCACGGTGCATCTGGTCGAATCCTATGGCGTTCGGTTGAAGGCGGAGGGAAGGACGCTGGCCTATTCGGGCGACGCGGGCGTGTGTCCGCAGCTTGCGCGCGTCGCCGCAGGCGCGGACCTGTTTTTGTGCGAGGCGACGCTGACGCAAGGGCCGTGTGCGGAAGAGGGACATCATCTGCGCGCCGCCACGGCGGGACGTCTGGCTGCGGAAAACGGAGCAAAGCGCCTGCTGTTGACGCACTACCATACACCGCAGGCGCAGACTGTCCTGCGGGAGGCCCGCGCATGCTTTGAACGCACAGAACTGACAGCCATAGGCAAAACCTGGGAGGTGGATTAAAGGGGACGGCCGCGTGTACGGCCTCGAATTGAAAAACGTTCTGCTTGTCCGGTGCACAGGCGTATGATAAAATAGAAACAGCCTTTGGGTTGTGTGGACCGGGCGGTCCGCGTAGACGTTTTATGGCTTTGCGGTACAAAGCTGCAAGAGCAGGAACGGGGAGGGACACGCATGGCGCGGAAAAGATGCGTACTTCGATGGGGCGCCGCCGTGGGACTGTACTGGGCCGCCTGTGCGGCCCACGTTTGGCGAACAGGCGGTCTTTTGGCACTGGGGCTGGCGTGGAATATGCTGTTGGCGCTGCTGCCGCTGTGTTTTGCCTGCGCTGCCGGGCGCTGCCGCCTTTGGGCGGGACGTGCGGCGCTCGCTGTGCTGTGGCTGCTGTTTTTACCCAACACATTTTACATGCTCACGGATCTGATCCATACACCGCAAAAGATGGAATGGGTAAACGCGGCGGATTGGACGGTGCGCCACAGCGAAAACGTGTCCGACTGGCTGCTGACGCTTCTGCTGGGCACGGGCGCCGTGCTGGCGGTGCTGCTGGGCCTGGAGGCCATGCGCGTATTCCGTGTATGTTGCTGCGTCCATTGGCCGCGGCCCGCGGTATGGGCCTGTGGCGGGACGGTGCTGTTGCTGTGCGGCTTCGGAATGTACATCGGGCGTTTTTTGCGGCTGAACAGCTGGGATATATTGCATCCGCTGGCGCTGCTGCGGCGCGTTTGGGCTTCAATGGACACGTTTCAGCTGCAAGTTACCCTGCTGTCTGCAGGAGCGGTTTTTTTGCTGTGGCTTGCATACGGTGCGCTGCGGCCTGTGGACGGGGAGAAGCAGGAGAATAAGGAATCAGATGCATTGTCAACTTAGAATTAAAAATGAGTTGACAATGCGTTTTTTTCGTTTATAATAAATCCAGACACCTTTTCTGCAGAAAGAAGTGTACCGGACAATGACAACCAAAGAACGAATTTTGGCGCTGCTGGAGGAGAACCGCGGCACGCCGCTCTCCGGCGAGGTGCTGGCGGAAGAGCTGGGCGTTTCCCGTACGGCGGTATGGAAGGCCATCAAGGATCTGCAAAAGGCCGGGCATGCCATCGCCGCCGCGCAGAACAGAGGCTATACGCTGGATACGGACAGCGAGGTGCTGTCCGAGCAGGGCGTGCGGCTGTTTTTGCGGAACAAATCGCTCAACCTTGTGGTGGCACAGGAGCTGGAATCCACCAATCTCACGGCAAAGCAGATGGCTGCCGCGGGCGCGCCGCACGGCACGCTGGTGGTGGCGGATTCCCAGACCGCGGGCCGCGGGCGGAGGGGGCGCAGCTTTGCGTCGCCGCCGGGCACGGGGCTCTACCTCTCAATGGTGCTGCGCAGTGCGCTGCCCATGCAGAGCGCGGTGCTTGTCACCAGCGCCGCAGCGGTGGCGGTGTGCCGTGCCGTGGAGCGCGCGGCGGGCAAGCGGCTGGACATCAAGTGGGTGAACGACCTGTTTTACCGGGGCAAAAAGTGCTGCGGCATCCTGACGGAGGCGGCGGCGGACGTGGAAACCGGCGGCGTAGACTATCTGGTGGTGGGCATCGGGCTGAATCTGCTTCCGCCGGAGGGCGGCTGGCCGGAGGAACTGGCAGAGATCGCTGCGTCCATTTTCACCCCCGGTGAGCACGTGGGGCGCTGCCGCATTGCTGCGGCCATTGCGGATGAGCTTCTGGCCCTTTGCACCGCGCTGCCGGATACGTCTTTCATGGCGGAATACCGCGCGCGCAACCTGGTGCCCGGCCGGGACGTGGACGTCATTCAAAACGGCGAACGCCGGCCGGCCCATGCCCTTGCCATCACCGACGACGGGCATCTGCTGGTGCGTCTGCCCGGCGGCGGGCAGGAGGAGCTTTCGTTCGGGGAAGTCAGCATCCGGTTTCAATAAAGCCGGGCCGCAGCGGCACGGTGAAAAATGAAACTGCCGTTCCGCGGCCGGCACATGCCTTGTGCCCGCCGCGCGGTATTGCGGAAAAAGAGGGAATGACATGAAACGGAAAATTGCGACAAAGGACCTTGTTTTGACCGCGCTGTTTGCGGCGCTTACCGCTGTGCTGGCGCAGATCCAGCTTCCCATCGGCCCGGTGCCGTTCAACCTTGCGGTGTTCGGCGCGTTTTTGGCGGGCATGCTGCTTGAGCCTGCATGGGCCGCGGCCTCCATGGGGGTATACATGCTTCTGGGCGCGGTGGGAATCCCCGTGTTCGCGGGTTTTATGGGCGGCCCTGCGGTGCTTTTGGGCAAGACGGGCGGTTATGTGATCGGATACATTTTCATTGCTCTGGCCACAGCGCTGGCCGTCAAACGTTCGGGCAAGCTGCCTGTGATCGGGGCCGCAATGCTGGCGGGGCTGCTCGTCTGTTACGGGTTCGGCACTGCGTGGTTCATGGCCGTCACCGGGGCGGATCTTGTTTCGGCGCTGGGCTGGTGCGTGCTGCCGTTCATTGTGCCGGACGTGTGCAAGGGCGTGCTTGCGTGTGTTCTGGGCCGCCTGCTGGCGGGCCGTCTGGCAAAAGCGGGCGTAGCGTAAGGGCCCTGCGGGAAGCAAAATTCCGAAACCGGATAGACCAAGCGGAGCCGCATATCCTGTCAGGATATGCGGCTCCGCTTTTGCGTCTTGTGCTTCGTATTCGGCGGCTCAATGCTTTTTGCGCCGCCCGGCAGGGGAAACGGAGGAGGGGGCGCCGCTGTTTTCCTCTGTTTTAGAAGGCGGCACGCTTTGCGCAGGCGCCGGCTCTTTTGGTTCCGCCTGCGCGGCTGTTTCAGACGGAGAAGCGGCGGCTGCGGCCGCTTTATCGGAAAAGGCCGCAGCTTCGCCGTACGGGGAACAGCCGTCCGTACCGTCCGGCCTGCCGGAGGCGTGTGCGTTTTCCACTGCGCCGGACGTGCCTGCGGGTGCTTTTGGCACAGGCGCGGTGTCCGGGATGCCGGTGGAGACGCCGCACGGTTCCGGTGTTTCCGGCGCTGCGGCGCACGCCCCGCAGGCCTTGTTCGCATCCGCACCGGATACGTCTGCGGGCGTACAGGGCAGTGCATCCGGCTCCGCCGCATGCTCCGTATCTCCGCCGTCGTTTTCGCCGCAGGTCTCCGCTGTTCCGAACACCTCCATCCTGGCGGCAGGCGCGGCGCCATTTCCCGCGGCCGCGCTGCCCGGAAAGGTGAGCGTCACGGTGAACGTGTCGCCCTGTACGCCGACCTCCAGCCCGCCGCCGAAATTCTGCATGAAAGACTGCGCGATGGAAAGCCCCAGGCCGCTGCCTTCGGTGGTGCGGCTGGCGTCTCCCCGCACAAAGCGCTGGAGCACGTCGTTCGGGGCGAAGTTCATTTCGTAGGACGCGGTGTTCGTCAGCGTCAGGCGGGTGGCGATGTCGCCCCGGGAGACCTCCAGATAAATGCGCGTGCCCACCAGCGAATAGCGCAGCGCATTGTCCAGGATGTTTTGCAGCACGCGGTACAGCTTGCCGCTGTCCGCCCGCACGATGGCGCTCTCCGGCATTGTCGCCTTTACCGGAACGCCTGTATGCCGGATGGAGTCGTTCATATCACCCAATGTCTGGCGCACGGCCATTACAAGGTCCAGCGGTTCGATGGCCAGCGCTTCGCTGCCGCTGGTGGCCTTGGCCAGCGTGAACAGGTCCGCCACAGTGGTGGCCAGCCGTTCGGACTTCTGCCGCAGGATGAGCACATAGTCCCGTGTCCCGGCGGGCAGGTCGTCCTGCTTTTCCAGAAGGTCCAGATAGCCGATGATGCTTGTGAGGGGCGTTTTCAGGTCGTGGGAGACATTTGTGATGAGGTCCAGCTTCATGCGTTCGCTTTTCATCTGGGCAGCCACGCTTTCCTGCAGATGGGCGCCGATGTCCGATACGGCCTTGGAAGCAGCGTACAGGCTGCTGTCCTCGGGAACGCAGACAGGCGCGGGGTCGCCCTTTGCGGCAATATCAAGCTGGCGCAGAAGTGCGTCGAAGCTCTGTGCGTCCCGATAAGAGCGCCATACAAGATATCCGGCGCCTGTCGTCACCACAAAAATGGCGAACATGGCGAAGGCGGTATAGCGCCCTGAGCCGAACCAACGCGCATTGCCTACGCCCAGAAGCTGATTGCTGAGAATGAGATAGGAAAGCACCACAAGCCCGGCCATGACTCCGCACACCCACAAAATACGATAGACCCACGCACGCCCGGCGGGATAATGGACGTTGAGATGGTTCTCGCCCGTGAGGATGCTCCGCAGCGCGCGCCCGGCAAAGCGCGCCGCCCGGCAAAGCGTTGGCCAGACGCGGGCCAGCAGGCTGTCGGCGATGAGACGCCCGGCCTTCCATTTGCGCGCCAGCGCCAAAAGGCACAGCAGCATCACGCCGCCGCCCGCGGTGCCGATGCCCGCGATGACCACATCCACAGCGCCCAGAGACAGCCCGAGCGCCATTCCCAGCAGAGGCGTGAACAGGATCACCGCAGCCAGCACCTCGGTGGGCAGCGCGCCGGATTCTCCTAAAAAAATGTCATCCGAGCCCTGTACGCGCCCGGTGCGCACGAACAGGAACACCGTGCAGCCAATGCACACCGCACAGCTCAGCAGCAAAAGCAGTATCCCCATTGCGCCGGAAAAATTCGGGCATATCACAAATGCCAGCACAGGGTTCGTCGCCAATACCAGCGCAAACGCCGCCATCTGCCCAAACGACGCTTTATTGCGCCTTTTCCATCTTGTATCCAAGTCCCCACACCACCTTCAGATATTTGGGATTTTTCGGGTTGATCTCGATTTTTTCGCGGATGCGGCGAATGTGTACCATCACGGTGTTTTCCACGCTGAAGCCAGGCTCGTTCCACACCCGTTCGTAGATCTCCTCCGCGTTGTAAACGCGGCCGGGGTTCTGCATCAGCAGCGCTACGATGCGGTATTCCGTGGCCGTCAGACGCACGGGCGCGCCGTCCACGGTCAGCTGCTTTTCGTCCAGGTCCAGCGAAAGGCCGCCCAGCGTCACCACATTTTCCCGGGCGGGCGCGCCCGCCAGCGTGCCCAGCGCCAGATAGCGGCGCAGCATTGCTTTCACGCGGGCCACCAGCTCCATGGGATTGTAGGGCTTGGTGATGTAATCGTCCGCGCCGATGGCCAGCCCCGCGATCTTATCGGCGTCCTCGGTCTTGGCGCTCAGCAGCAGGATGGGCACGTTCTTTTCCTTGCGGATCTGCATGGTGGCGGAAAGGCCGTCCATGCGCGGCATCATCACGTCCAAAATCATCAGCTGCACATCGTGGGTGTGCAGCGCGTCCAATGCCTCCAGTCCGTCGTAGGCGCGCAGCACGGTGTAGCCCTCCAGCTCCAGCAGCGCCGCAATGGCTCCTACGATCTCACGGTCGTCGTCCACGACAAGAATTTTTGTCTGTTCCATATCCGCATCCTCCCGTTGCTTGTATGATACCGCCCGATTATAAATTCCGGCAGGGGAAAACCCTTACGATTTCCTTAAAAATACGCCTTGTCACAAAAACACCGCCCATCGCAGGATAGGCGGTGTTTTCGCAGTTATTCTGCCGGCGCGGAAGCCGGGTCCGTGGTTGCGCTTTCCGAGGCGGAACCGCTCTGTGCGGGTGCCACGCTCTCGGGCAGAGCCGAGGCCACATTGTCCATCACCTGGTCCTGCGGGGCAACAGGCGCCTGCGCTCCACCGGAAGAGACGGAACCCGTCTGGCTCTCTGCTTTCATCTCGCTTTCGGTAATGGCTGTCAGGTAATACGCGTCGCCGCTTCTCGTAAAGATATAATCCATATATTTCGCCGGTTCCAGCTTGGTGGGGTCGAACACGATCTCGCCGCTGCCGTACAGGTCCAGATAGCCGACGGTCACGCGCTTGGTGCTGCCTTCGCGCCGGATCTGCATCACGCGCGGCGAATAGTTGCCGTTCACGCTGGTGATGGGCAGCAGGTAGGCGTTCTTTTCCGGCACATACTGGAACGTCAGCCCGTTGTCGGTGAAGGTCTCGTAATTGAAATGAAAATCCGGCCCGTACAGCGAGGCCACGGCGCGGTCGATATCCAGTGTGGGCAGGTACATCGCGCCCACCTCGTCGCGCTCGTAGGTGTCCAGACTGTCGCTGTTTTGCTGGATAACGGACCAGATGGCCGCGTCCAGCAGGCGCGCGCGGTTTGCGCTTTCCAGTGAATCAAAAGGCTCCGGGTCCAGCGAGACAAGCGTTTGCAGCCGCAGCTCGAATTCCTCTTTTTCCTCGGTGTCGTCGAACAGGCTGGCTGTCAGGCGCACGCCGCCGGAAATGACGCTTGCCAGCCCAATGACGACCAGGACACACACCACCGCGCCCAGCACCTGCCGCAGCCTGCGGCGGCGGCGCAGCGCGTGGCGCGCCTTTTCGGCTTCGTTTGAAGTTGCCATATCGGTACTCTCCTTGTTGAAAGCGGGGCGTTCAGCGCACTTGTCCGTTGCCCCGGATGATATATTTGTAGCTGGTCAGCTCGGCCAGGCCCATCGGCCCGCGCGCGCCCAGCTTCTGCGTGGAAATGCCCATTTCACAGCCCAGCCCAAATTCGCCGCCGTCCGTAAAGCGCGTGGAGGCGTTCACATATACGGCGGCCGAATCCACGGCTGCGCAGAATGCGTCCGCCGCGGCGGCGTCTTCGGTGACGATGGCCTCGCTGTGGCCCGTGGAGTGGGCCGCGATGTGCGCCGCCGCGTCCTGCACGCTGTCCACGACCTTTACGGCCAGAATGTAATCCAGAAATTCGGTGTCGAAATCCTCCGGCCCGGCGGGCGTGCCGGGAATGACGGCCGCGGCGCGGGGGCAGAGCCGAAGCTCCACCTGTTTACCGGCCAGACGCGCGGCCAACGCGGGCAGGAACGCTTCTGCAACGTCCCGGTGAACCAGGCAAACCTCGGCGGCGTTGCACACGGACGGACGGCTCGTTTTCGCGTTGTATACGATGTCCAGGGCTTTTTGCAGGTCGGCCGCGGCATCCACATAAATATGGCAGATACCCGTGCCTGTTTCGATGCAGGGCACCTTGGCGCTGTCCACGCAGGCGCGGATGAGGCCCTTGCCGCCCCGGGGGATCAGCAGGTCCACAAAGCCGCGGGCCTCCATCAGGTGGGCGGCACTGGCGCGGGAGGTATCCTCCACCAGATTCACCAGCGTGCCGGGCGCTCCGCAGTGCTCCAGCCCCGCGCGCAGCGCGGCGACAACGGCTGTATTGGAGCGGATGGACTCCTTGCCGCCGCGCAGGACGCATACGTTGCCGCTCTTCAGGCAGAGCGCGGCGGCGTCCGCCGTCACATTGGGGCGGCTCTCGTAGATAATGGCAATCACGCCCATGGGCACGCGAACCTTGCGGATGACGAGCCCGTTGGACCGGGCTGTCTCGCTGAGGAGCTCGCCCACCGGGTCCGGCAGTGCGGCGACGGCGCGCATGCCCTCGGCCATGCTTTCCACGCGCGCGGGCGAGAGAGAGAGACGGTCGATCATGACAGGGGCGATCACGCCGCGCGCGGCCTCCACATCCGCGGCGTTGGCCGCGAGGATATTATCGGCGTGGTCCAGCAAAGCCTGGGCCATGGCCTCCAGCAGACGGTTTTTCTCAGCGGTGGAAAGTGCGGCCGCGGCCGGTTTTACGGCGCGGGCGGCGCAAAGCAGATCGGCGGTGGTCATGTCGGTTTCCTCCTTTAAAACGGGACGTTCAATGGGCGCGGCGCGTCAGGCCTGGGCATTCCCCAGAAAGCGTGTGCCCACCGGCTTTCCCTCAACGATGTCGTACAGGCAAAGCGGGTCCGCGCCGTTGGCAATGACCATGGGGATGCCCTGCTGTGTCACACGGCGCGCGGCGCGCAGCTTCGTCACCATGCCGCCCGTGCCCTGGCCGGAGCCCGCGCCCCCCGCCAGCGCCTCAATGTCCGGCGTGATGGCGGCGACCTCACGGATGAGCACCGCGTTCGGGTCTTTGTGCGGGTCGGCGGTGTACAGGCCCTCGATGTCGCTGAGCAGCACCAACAGGTCCGCTTCAACGCTGACGGCCACAATGGAGGCCAGCGTATCGTTGTCGCCCAGGGTGGAGACCTCTGCAATCTCAGCTGTGGAAACCGTGTCGTTTTCGTTGATGACAGGAATGGCGCCCAGCTGCAGCAGGCGCTGGAGCGTCGTTTCCACGTTGTGGCGGCGCATTTTGTCCTCGATGTCCGCCGCCGTGAGCAGCACCTGCGCCACGGTGTGGTTGTATTCGGTAAACAGCTTGTCGTAGGTGTACATCAGCTCGCATTGGCCCACGGCCGCGGCGGCCTGCTTGGTGGCCATGTCCGAGGGGCGCGCCCCGAGCTGCAGCTTGCCCACGCCCATGCCGATGGCGCCCGAGGAAACCAGCACGATCTGGTGCCCGGCATTCTGCAGGTCCGCCAATGTTTTGCACAGTGTTTCCACCAGGCGGATGTTCAGACATCCGGTTTTGTGGGCAAGCGTGGAAGTGCCCACCTTTACGACAACTCGCATCAAAAAAAGCCCCCAACCCATTCATACTTTCCCCAGCACGGGCCGAATCTACCCGCGCGCACAGCCGTGCTGCCGCGTAAGCGCACAGGGTGTGCCCAGCCGCGGCAGCGGCGGTTTTGGGGTTATTATAGCATAAAAAAAACCGGAAAGCAAAAAATCCTTTGACGGAGGGCGGAATACTTATTATAATGAGCTGTAAGCGGCAGCAAGGCAGCTTATGCATTATAAAAGTAATGTAGAAAGAAGTGTCCGCCATGCGTCGGATGAACATGAACACGGCAGGAGCGGCGCGCATTGGCGCCGCCGGTTTTATGAACGGACAAAGAGCGGGACGGGATGCGCCGCTGTACGGCGGCCCGCCCCATGAAGGAGAATTATGACGGAAGAACCAATCAAAGTAGTATTGTTTGCCGCGGACTGCGGCGGATATGACATTGAGCGCAGCATGGAAGAGCTGGCCGCCCTGGCACAGGCAAACGGCATGGAAGCCGTGGCGGAGGTGGTGCAGAAGCGTGAAACGCCGGAGGCGGCCACATTTTTGGGCGAAGGCCGCCTGGCCGAGGGCCGTATGCTGTGCATCAACCTGGGCGCGGAGTGCGCCGTGTTCGACGCCGAGCTGTCCGGCAGCCAGATCCGAAATCTGGAGGAGCTGCTGGAGGTGCAGGTCATAGACCGCACCATGCTGATTTTGGAGATATTCGCAAGCCGGGCCGTGACGAATGAAGGCAAACTGCAAACGGAGCTTGCCACGCTGCAGTACCGTCTGCCCCGTCTGGCGGGCCTTGGCGCCAGCCTGTCCCGTCAGGGCGGCGGCGGGGGCGGCGGCGCAGGCGCCCGCCGCGGCGCGGGCGAAAGCAAGCTGGAATACGACCGCCGCCATGTGCGCCGCCGCATCGACGCGCTGCGCGAACGCCTGGAAGAGCTGGAGCGCCGCCGTGCCGAAACGCGCAAGAGCCGCGAAAAGAGCGGTGTGCCCGTGGTGGCGCTGGTAGGGTATACCAATGTGGGGAAATCCAGCCTGCTGAACCGCCTTTGCGGCGCGCAGGTGCTGGAGGCTGACATGCTGTTTGCCACGCTGGACCCGACAGCCCGCCGTCTGTCGCTGCCCTCGGGGCTGGCCTGTGTGGCTGTAGACACCGTGGGCTTTGTAAGCCGGCTGCCGCACAATCTGGTGCAGGCGTTCAAAAGCACGCTGGAGGAGGCCGCCTTTGCGGACGTGATTCTGAAAGTATGCGACGCTTCGGACCCGGAGGCTGCCGCGCAGCTAGCCGTGACGGACGACGTGCTGGGCGAGCTGGGCTGTGGAGATATCCCGCAGATCGTTGTGTACAATAAATGTGACCGTGTGGAGAACGCGGCGCTGTTCGATACTTCGGCCGTGCGCACCAGCGCGGTGACGGGCGAGGGGCTGGACGCGCTGCTGGCACGCCTGGACGCCGCGTTGGCGGGCCGCGTGCGGCGCATCGCGGTGCTGCTGCCCTATGATAAACTGGGAGAGGCTACGCCCATGCGGGAGAATGGCACTGTCCTGACAGAGGAGTACCGTCCCGAAGGCGTGTATCTGGAAGGCATTGTCAAAACGATGGATCTGCACCGTTTTACACCGTATCTGGTCTGAGGCGGATAAAACGGCCCGCGCCGCCGGAAAGGGGCGCGGGCCGCAATTTTTATATACAAAGCAAAAAGCGCTGCTTGGCGGCAGCGCTTTTTGCATAGAGGGGTGGGAAAGTATAAATAAGTTTGGTGTAATCAAATTCAGTAGCTTTAGTATACTCCTTTTGCTTTATTTGTCAAAAGAAGAAAGCGGAAAAATGCTTAATAAAAACATTTACAAACGAAAAAATTCATTATATAATTAAGAAAACTGCGAAAGTGGATTCAAAATATTTATTTTGTAACTTTTCTTTGAAAAACAGCTTTAAAACATTAAGATTTTACCATTGGAGGCTTGTCCCGCATGGATGAACTGGACCGCAAAATACTGCGCCTGCTGTCGGCCGATGGCCGCATGACGGTAAAGGATATCGCCCGCCAGGTATCGCTGACAAGCCCGGCTGTGAGCGAGCGCATCCGCCGTATGGAAAAGACGGGCGTGATCGCAGGCTACACCGTAGTGCTGGGCGACGCCGAGCCGAAAAGCCATATCGACGCGCTGATCAGTATTTCCGTCGCTCCGGCCGACAGGCAGTATTTCATCACGATGGTGGAAAATCAGCCCGGCGTGGCGCAATGCTTTCATGTTACGGGCAGCCACAGCTTTATTGTGAAGGTGAGCTGCGCGGGCATCCATGAGCTGGAGCATCTTATCAACCGTTTTCAGAAGCTGGGGCAGACGAGCACCCAGATCATTTTATCCGCGCCGGTGGACCGGCGCTTTACTTTGGATGTGCATGAGCACGGAAAGGACCCGGTATGATCTGCGAGAAATGCGGCGAACCCATTGCGCAGGACGCGCTGTATTGTGAAAATTGCGGGGCGCGCGCGGCGCTGCAGGCGGACGCGGCGCAGAACGCGGCGCAGGCGCGTTCCGCGTCTGCGCGGAAAAGCATGCCTTTGGACGAAGGCGGAAGCCCGGAACAGGAAAATCCGGCGTCGGAGGATGCTGCCCGGCCCGGGCGGAAGCGCCGCCGCGCAAAGCGTGAAAAAATGCCGCCTGCCGACCCTCCCATCCCGCCGGAAGATATGATTCCCCTGACAACAGGGCAATGTGTGGGTATCCTGCTGGCCCTCTGCGTGCCGGTGCTCAACCTTGTTCTGATGCTGAAATGGGCTTATGCGGCCCAGGGCAACGAGAGCCGACGGAGCCTGGCGCGTGCGGGACTGATCCTCACGGGCGTGTGTATCGGGGCATCCATCGTGGTGCTGGCGGCCGTTACCTTTGCGGTGTCCATGGGGCTGGTATCTGTGGGCGGTGTGGTTTGAGCATGCTGCGCGCGGGAGAAAAGGAGCATTCTGAAGAATGATTGTACGAAATGAAAAAGAAACCGACCACAGGCATGTGGAAGAGCTCATAAGAAAAGCGTTTTACAACCTTTATGTGCCTGGCTGCACCGAGCATTATCTGGCGCGGGTCATGCGCGGCCACGAGGACTTTATTCCGGAGCTGGACCTGGTGCTGGAACTGGACGGCCGGGTGATCGGCAGCATTCTGTACACAAAGGCGAAGCTTTCCGACGCGGCGGGGAAGGAAAAAGAAATCCTCACGTTCGGCCCTGTCTGCATCGCGCCGGAATATCAGCGGATGGGCTATGGCAGGCAGCTTATGGAAACGTCTTTTGAAAAAGCGGCCGCGCTGGGCTATGACGTTATTGTTATTTTCGGCAGCCCGGCGAACTATGTGGCCCGAGGCTTTAAAAGCTGCAAAAAGTTCAACGTCTGCGCGGATAACGGACGTTACCCCGCGGCCATGCTGGTGAAGGAGCTTGTTCCCGGCGCGCTGGATGGGCGCAAATGGGTCTATCGCGATAGCCCTGTGATGGCGTTTTCAGAGGAAGAAGCCCAAAGGTATGACGATACTTTGGAAAAGTTGGAGAAAAAATGGCAGCCCTCGCAGGAGGAATTTTATATTTTATCCCATTCCTTTGTCGAATAGGACAGAGCATATGCCGCCGGATGCGTGCAGGCTGAGGAGGCGTTTCGCTGCGTTGAACGAGGCATAAGTGAAAGAGTATTCCGGAAGAATGGGGTGACGACTGCGCCCGCAGGCGCGTGAGGCTCCGTTCGTAAAGCAGTTGGGCGGAAAAGCAAAGTTTTTTGACAAATTGAAACGCCGGAACGGCCCGCAGACCGTTCCGGCGTTTTTCTGTTTCAGATGCTGCGGCGCGTCCGCGCTTAAAACGCGATGTCATCCTCGGCGTCATCCGCCTCGTCCGCTGCGGCGGTTTCTTCCGCCGCAGGTTCCTCATGGCTGAAATCCTCACTGAACAGGAGCTGCTCATATTCATCCAGCTCGGCCTCGCGGCGGCGCAGATACATATAAGCGGCAGTCAGCGCGCCGGCAATGGCAGCGAAGAACACCAAAATGGCTGCAAAAGTCGATTTTTTCATGGTGATAACGTCCTCCTTTTGGGGGCGCAGGGCTTCCCGCACCCGTTTTTCTATTTTTTTGCCGGTGCGGCAGGCCTCTCCCGCGGCCAGAGCGGTTTGGGCCGCCCCAAGTGCAAGCCTCGTCAGTTTTGACGCCAGAAAAAGTCCCATCCGCACCCTCCTGCACACCGATTTTCACTTACGCTTATTATATCCGCTTTCCGGCCGGTTTACAAGTATTTTTTCAACACCGGACGGTATGCCTTGAACGCGCCCGGCAGTGTATACACTCCGTCCACTTCCGCGCGCCCGGCCCAGACGCAGCCCGGCGGAGGCGCGCAGCTTTGCGCGGCGCAGGCAAACCCGTCCATCTCCCACACAAGATGGCTGAACACATGCCGGGCGGGCGTCAAAGGCTCCACGGCGCGGGCTGTGACGCCGAGCGCCGCCAGTGCCTGCTCTGTTTGTATGGCGCTGCGCGCGCCCTCCAGCAGCACGGGCTGCCACAGCCCCGCCAGAAGCCCCTTCTGCGGGCGCTGCTGCAGCAGGACGCGCCGGTTTTCCATATCCAGCACCAGCGCCACGGTCCAATGCTGCGTTCTTTTTGCAGCGGGCGGCGCCTTTACGGGCAGTGTCTCCTGCACGCCCAGGGCGCGGGCCGCACACAGCCCGCGCAAGGGACATTCGCTGCACAGGGGCGCGCCGCCCGGCAGGCACGCCAATGCCCCCAGCTCCATCAGCGCCTGGTTGTAGTCGCCGGGGCGTTCCGGCGGCTGCAGCTCCATCACGCGGGCTGTCAGGTCTTTTTTTACGTCAGGCCTGGTCACATCGCGCCCATCGTTCAGGATACGGGCGAACACCCGCAGTACGTTGCCGTCCACGGCGGGCACGGGCAGACCAAAGCTGATGGAGGCGATGGCGCCCGCCGTATATGCGCCTACGCCCGGCAGCTTCAGCAGCGCGTCATAATCGGCGGGCAGCGCGCCCCCGTGCTGCTCCATTACGATCTGCGCGGCCTTTTGCAGATTCCGCACACGGCTGTAATAGCCCAGGCCCTCCCATAGTTTGTGCAGGCGCTCGGGGTCGCAGGCGGCAAGGTCGGCCACTGTGGGCAGCTCGGCCATGAAACGTTCAAAGTAAGGCAGCGCGGCCGAGACTCTCGTTTGCTGCAGCATGATCTCGCTTACCCAAACGCGGTAGGGCGTGGAGACCGTGCGAAACGGCAGAGTGCGTTTGTTCTGTTCATACCACCGCAGCAGCGGCGGCGCGATATCGGGAAGTGTCATTGCCAGTCTCTCCAGTGCTCGGCCAGCCAGCGGGCCACGCCGTTTTCCGTGTTGGCGCCGATGACGCGTGTAGCGGCGGCGCGCGCTTCGGGCACGGCGTTGGCCACGGCGCAGCTCTCCGCGGAGATGCGGAACATCGGCACGTCATTGATGTTGTCCCCAAAGCTGACGATGCGCCGCGCGCCCGTCATCTCCACCACGCGGGCCAGTGCGCTGGCCTTGGTGCAGCCTTCGGGATAGATTTCCAGCAGGCAGCCGCCGCTGCCGTATTCGTCGGAATAATAGTAGCAGATAAGCCCGGGAATGGCCGAAAAAATATCGTAAAACGCGCGGGCTTCCTCTGCGCCGGGCAGCGCAAGAAGGAACATCAGCGTGTCGCCGCCCGCAAGCGCTTCGGGATAGTGTTCCACCTGCACAAAGGTCTTATACGGCGAATGGATGCGGCTGGAAACGAACGACCGCTCAAAATCGCAGGCGAATTCTTTGTAATACACATACAAATGGCCGCCTTTGACGCTGTAAGCAAGCGCCTCCTGGCCCGTGCGCTCCAGCACCGCGCACACGGCGGCGGCCGTTTCCCGCGCCAGCGGCGTGGCGGCAAGGCAGCGCGTGTGCGCAACATCGTAAATCATCGTACCCGTCATCAGCACAGCGGGCGTGCGAAGGCCCAGCGGCCGCAGCAGCTCCACCACCGTGGCGGGGCTGCGGGCCGTGGCCACGGCAAGCTGAAGCCCTTCGTCCAGCATAGGGCGCAGCAATGCCGCGCTTTCCTGTGAAATGCGCGCGTCTGCGCCCAGCAGCGTGCCGTCCAGATCCGTCACAAACAGGGTGGACAAGCCGCCCGCCCCCCTTTCTTCAGCAATTTTTCCTGTTCTGCCATATTTCCGAGCTCGCACTTCGGGTACCGCTCGTGTTCACTAAGAAACATGGTATCTATGCCGCCAGGCTCATGCTTCGCCTGCGGCTTGCATTCGCCAACCGGACATATTATACCATGATGCCGCGAAGCGGCCCCAACAAAACCGCGCCTGCCGCGGTTTTGCATGGTTCAATGTTCTCAAAGCCC
>NZ_JAFOIN010000078.1:0-49458 GCF_017421385.1 Ruthenibacterium sp.
CCGCGAAGCGGCCCCAACAAAACCGCACCTGCTGCGGTTTTGCATGGTTCAATGTTCTCAAAGCCCTGTGCGTCAGCACAGGGGCGTGTGCCATGCACACGCGCGGCCGCGCAAGCGGCGGGTTTGAGGTTATTATACCATATTTTTAAGCTCACACTTCGCGCACTGCTCGCGTTCACTAAGAAACATGGTATCTATGCCGCCAGGCTCATGTTTCGCCTGCGGCTCGCATTCACCAACCGGACATATTATACCATGACGCCGTGAAACGGCTACAACAAAACCGCACCTGCTGCGGTTTTGCATGGTTCAATGCCCCCAAAGCTCTGTGCGTCAGCACAGGAGCGTGTGCAGCGCACACGCGCAGCCGTGTAAACGGCAGCTTTGGGGGTTATTATACCATAAAATATCCCACCGAGAGAAGTTTGTGCTATACTGGAGAAAAAGAGCGGTTCGCGCCGCGCCAATACAGGGAGGACACGGGAATGGAATATGAGATCGACGAGGTCCGGAAAATATCCATCGGCGGAGTGGGACAGAAAATTCATATCCGGGGCGAGAAAAGAACGAATCCGGTGCTGCTGTTTTTACACGGGGGCCCCGGCATCAGCAACCGGGACAGTGTCGTCAACCGGGAAAAAGACCTGTGCGACGTGTTTACCATTGTTGCGTGGGATCAGCGGGGCACGGGCGGATCTTACTGGGGTGTAAAAAAGGAAACGCTGAATCTGGAGCAGCTCATCTCCGACGCTGCGGAGCTGGTGGAGTATCTGTGCGCCGCTCTGGAAAAAGAAAAGCTGTTCGTCTGGGGCGGAAGCTGGGGCACGGAACTGGGAACGTATCTCTGCTTCCGGTATCCTGAACACATCGCGGGCTATGTAGGCAGCGGCCAGCTGGTAAACGGCGTACTGAATGAAGAGCTGAGCTATGATTTCGCCATGGATGAAGCCAAAAAAGCCGGGGACACAAAGGCCGTCTCCACGCTGGAGCGTATCGGACGCCCGGTGGATGGATGCTACCGCGAGGTGTTTAAAGGCATGATGGCCCAGCGGCGCATCATGAAAAAATACGGCGGACACTCCATGAACAAGGGGACCTACTGGACGGATACCGCCCTGCCGCTGCTGAGGAGCCGTGAGTTTTCGTTCACAGACAAGCTCGGCCTTGCATTGGGGTATAAAAGGTGCCTGACATATATGTGGCCCACGACGTCCAAATGTGACTTCCCGCGGGAGTGCACGCGCTTTGCCATGCCCTATTATATCTTTCAGGGAGCTCATGACAACAACACGCCCAGCGCGTTGGTGCAGGCCTATTATGACGCAATTGAAGCGCCGGATAAGGATCTGATCTGGTTCGAGCACTCGGCTCACGGCCCTCTGCGGGAGGAGCCGGAAACGTACAAAAGATTGCTGCAAGAAAAGCTGCTGCAATGGATATGAGCTGCAGTGTGCACGCGGACAGGCGGGGCCGAAACAGGCGGTGATGCGGCCACGGCGGCTGTTTCCGCGCATTTTGCCCCGAATGGGCAGGAACGCCCTGCCGCAGACAGGCAAAAACCGCATTGCAGGCCGTCGAAGCGGCGCAATGCGGTTTTTGGGGCCGCTGCTGCGGCTTGGGGCGGGACGTCAGTCTGCCTGGATGTCGATGACGCTTACCGGGCAGCCGTCACGGGCCTCGGCGGCCGCAGGCAGCTCTTCCTCGGGAATGTCCCCGGCCATGGCGACGGCGACACCGTCCTCCAGCGTGAATACAGCGGGGCAGGTGGAGGCACACAGGCCGCAGCCGATGCACCCTTCGTTGACAATGGCTTTCATAATGCTTCCTCCTTCTGGTAGTTCATAAACGGTGCCCTGCACGGCACAGAGGCCGGAGACCGCTTTCGCGGCGGACCGCCGCCCTGCAGAGCCGCATGTGGAAAGGATAGGCGCTTTCGTGCCGTTTTATGCGTGGAAGCACTGTTTTCCTGCCGCACGGTGGAAGGAAAGCGGAAAACAAAACGCGCGCGGCAGAAAAGCCGAGCGCGCAACGTGCAGGAAAAAGATGGCCTTACAGTGTCAACCCGGCCACGGTCATACAGCCCAGCTCGCCGATGATATACGCTGTAATGCGCGTGCCGGCGGGCATAGCGGCGGTGTCCAGCAGGACGTTGCCGGCCTGGGACACGTTGGTGTAATAGAAGCGTTTGTGCGCCGTGGTGGCATAGGCATGGCCGTCCTGTACGGTGTAACATACCGTGCCCGTGCACAGGCCGTCCTTTTCGCAGAAATCCGTGGCAAGGCTTTTGCGTTCGCCGCGGAGGAACAGCGCGTATTCCCCGGCGATCTCTGTGCGGCGCAGTTCGCCGGTCACACGCTCGGGCGGGGCGACGGCGCGCGCGCCGTCCTTGCCGTGAATGAAATACGCCACGCCGCCCCAGGCGTGGGCGAACTGGTCCAGCCGGTAGCGCCGCTGGGCTGCGGCGTCGCCCGGCGCGTAAGGGTCATTGACAAGCACGTACTCTGTGCCGTCCTCGCCGGTTTCAAAGCCGCGCACCACCATCAGATGGCCGTCGGTACAGCCCGTCGTGCCCTCCAGCAGAGGCAGGCCGCGTTCTTCAGCATGCTCCGGCGTATCCGCGTAATGCACGCTCACCCCACACGCAAACCCGTTTTTTATCTCTTTCTTCAGTCCGGCGATATCCGCAAAGGCGACATAGCACTCATATCCGTAGCAGCCCGCAATGGCGGTGGTAAAACTCCAGTTGCCGTTGCCCGCGTATGTATAATCGTAGTTGGCGTGGGCCACCTCTTCGGGCAGCAGGTCCTCGCCCCAACGGTTCATCAGCATGGTGACCGTGGTGGGGCTGCAGATGACAGAGCCGATGCGCGGGTCCCGGATGAGCTGAGAATAAGCGGGAACAGGGACGCACCGGTGCTGAAGCGCTTCGCCCGTTTCCCGCTGCCAGCCCGTGGGACGTACGGAGGCGGCAAGCAGATATACGGAGGGGGAACGGCGCACGTCGTCTGTATAAAGGCTGGCCCGGAGCTGGAACAGAGAAGCACCGCCGGGCGCACGTACATTGACCATGTCGGTATCCAGATAAGCTGCGGCGTCTTCCGGGTGCTGCACAGGCAGGCTGGCGCGGCGCAGGAACGGACTCCATTTGCCGTAGGGCATCCAGGGCGTCCACGCCCCGGCCGCAAATACGCGCACGGCGAGCTCCACCGCGGTGCCGGCGGGCGTGGCCGCATTCCACGAAGCGACCAGCGCATTGAACGCGGGGGCCGAAATTTCCGGTGTGGTGTAGCAGCCAGCCTGTACGTAACGCCCGGCATACTGCTCCAGGCGCAGCGCTCCGTCTGCGTAGGCGGTATTTTCAAACGCGCCGGACGCAAAGGCTTTTTCGTCTTTCAAAACGAACGTATGGTTCGTCATATACAAGCTCCCTCACACAAAACCGCCGGGGACACGTTATATGAAGCGGTTCCGGCGGCGTTTTCACAATTTTATCACAAAGTATCTATAATACCAAATATTATCGCACAAGCGGTCAAAAGTCAAGTTACAAAACGCTTTCCTTTTCGCCGTGTTTCGTGTATAATGATATAAAATATCAATAAGAACCGGATACCGCAACATGCGGCACCCGGTTGAAGGAGTGACAAAAATGAATGCACTGACGCTTGCCGCGCTGGGTACGGGCTTTACCTTTTTGATGACGGCTGCCGGGGCGGCGGTCGTGTTTCTGTTCAAGAATGAGATCAAGCCCTCGTTCCAGCGTGTGCTTCTGGGGTTTGCCGCCGGCGTGATGATCGCGGCCAGTGTGTGGAGCCTGCTGATCCCCTCCATTGAGATGGCCGGGGAACAGGGCGTACCGGGATGGCTGCCTGCGGCCGGAGGCTTCGCACTGGGCGCATTGTTCCTGATGGTGCTGGATGCCTTAATGCCCCATCTGCACCCCGGCTCCAGCGAGGCGGAGGGCGTACATACCAGCTTCAAACGCACCACGCTGCTGGTGCTGGCTGTAACACTGCACAACATTCCCGAGGGCATGGCCGTGGGCCTGGCCTGTGCGCTGGCGGCAGGCGGCGGCTCATCCAGTGTGACGCTGGCGGGCGCGATGGCGCTGTGTTTGGGCATGGGGCTGCAAAATTTCCCTGAGGGTGCGGCCATTTCGCTGCCGCTGCGGCGCGAGGGGCTTTCCCGTCCAAAGAGCTTTGTCTATGGTGCGCTCTCGGGTATCGTGGAGCCCATCGGCGGCATCCTGGCCGTGCTTATCGCGGGCAGCGTTACGCCGCTGATGCCCTGGTTTCTCAGCTTTGCTGCGGGCGCGATGATCTATGTGGTGGTAGAGGAGCTGATTCCCGAGGCGCATTTGGGCGAGCATTCCCACCCGGGTACACTGGGTGTGCTGGCGGGCTTTCTGGTGATGATGGTGCTGGATGTGGCACTGGGGTGACCGATGGAACGGAGGTATATATTCCGCCGGGCACGGCCCGAGGACGCGGGGGACATTGTCCGGCTTTACAATTCCAATCCCTGTTTTTTGGAGCGTCATTTGGGATGCCGGGCAGTGGACGGCACGTTCGTTCTCCAAGAATGGCGGCAGATGAAAAAGGAAGGGTTTTCCACTACGGTCATCGCGGATGCGCAGACCGGAGCGGCCGTTGGATTCATAGATTGCCGGGATTCGGAGCCTGTTTATCTTTCGCTGTTCCTGTTGGATGCGGCGCTTCAGGGGAAAGGCTTGGGAACGGAACTGTACCGGGAGTTTGAGGAAATGCAGCGCCGCAGGGGGCGCAAAGGCATCCGAATCGACGTGGTGGACGATTATGAAGGGAACCTTGTTCCGTTTTGGAAACGGCGGGGCTTTGAAGAAGGAGAAGAAATCACGCTGGAATGGGGCGGCAAGGCTTCCCGTGCCCGTGTGATGTACCGTGATTTGATATGAGTGGACCGCGCAGAGCACCGCGCGATCTTCCGGCAAAACGAACGCCCCGCCCGAAAGTCTTCGGCGGGGCGTTTGTTTTATTTCTGAGACACTTATTTTGCGTAATCTACTGCCCGGGATTCACGGATGACGTTTACCTTGATTTGGCCGGGGTAGTCCAGCGTTTCCTCGATTTTCTGGGAAATGCTGTGAGCCAGAAGGATCAGAGCGTCGTCGTTGATGGCGTCCGGCTTTACCATGATGCGTACCTCGCGGCCCGCCTGAATAGCGAAGCTGCGCTCTACGCCCTCGAACCCGCTGGCGATCTCCTCCAGGCTTTCCAGGCGCTTGATATAGCTTTCCAGATTCTCACGGCGCGCACCGGGCCGTGCGGCAGAGATGGCGTCGGCCGCCATGACGATGAACGCCAGCGGCGTTTTGGCCTCCACGTCGCCGTGGTGGGCCTCTATGGCATGGATGATGGCCGGGTTTTCCTTATACTTTTTGGCGATGTCTACGCCGATGCTGATATGGCTGCCCTCGATCTCGTGGTCCAGCGCCTTGCCGATGTCATGCAGCAGGCCGGCACGGCGGGCCTGCGTGACGTTCACGCCGAGCTCTGCGGCCAGGATACCGGAGAGATAGGCCACCTCCAGCGAGTGGTTCAGCACGTTCTGGCCGTAGCTGGTGCGGTAGCGCAGGCGGCCCAGCAGCTTTACCATATCCGGGTGGATGCCGTGGACGCCTACGTCCATAACAGCCTTTTCGCCCTCGCGCTTCATGGCGAGCTCCAGCTCGCGGCGGCATTTTTCAACGGTCTCCTCAATGCGGGCCGGGTGGATACGGCCGTCGCTGATGAGTTTTTCCAGCGTCATGCGGGCAACCTCGCGGCGCACCGGGTCAAAGCTGGAAAGCGTGATGGCCTCGGGCGTATCGTCAATGATAAGGTCAACCCCCGTGGCTGTCTCCAGCGCGCGGATGTTGCGGCCCTCCCGGCCGATGATGCGGCCTTTCATTTCGTCACTGGGCAGCGGCACCACGGATACCGTGGCTTCGCTGGAATGGTCGGCGGCACAGCGCGCCACGGCCTGGCTGATGAGCTCGCGGGCCATTGTGTCGCACTCGTCCTTGGTCTGCGTCTCGAACGCGGCGATGTGCATTGCCTTTTCGTGGGTGAGCTGCTCGTCCAGACGGTTGAGCAGCAGCTGCTTTGCGTCCTCCGCCGTCAGGCCGGCGATGGTTTCCATCTTGTCCAGTTCGCGGGCCTTGATCTGTTCGATTTCGTCCAAGCGGGCCTCCACAAGCTCGGAGCGCTTGGCAAGGTCAGTTTCTTTCTGCTCCAGAACGGCCGTTTTGCGGTCCATGGCCTCTTCCTTTTGGTCGAGGCGGCGCTCCTGGCGGCTCAGCTCCGAACGGCGTTCCTTGATTTCTTTGTCGGCCTCAGCCTTCAATTGAAAAGCTTCGTCCTTTGCTTCGATCAGCGCTTCCTTGCGCTTTTGCTGTGCGGCTTTCATAGCGTCGTTGATCAGGCGCTTGGCCTCTTCCTCCGCGCTGCCGATCTTTGCCTCGGCAGTTTTGCGGCGGTAAGAAACCCCGGCGAAAAATGCAATGGCGGCAGCCACTACGCCTGCGACAACGGCGATCACAGCGGCGATGACCGGTGATACCATTTTCAGGGTTCAACTCCTATTCGCTTTTATTATGAATGAAAGTAATCTCCGGGGCGGCTGCCGCGTCACATTTTGATTTCAAAAAAGGTTAAAAAGGCAAACGGCAGGTCCGTCCGCCCCTAAAAATTACATTAAATCATCATTCATATTGTAAAGCGCGGTTTCACACTTGTCAAGAAATTGTTACATTTCCATGAATAAATCCTTACGCTTATACGAAAGGTTGTGCAAGTTTTTCGCCCGTGTGAAAGCGGCGGAATGCGCTTTGTGCTTGACTTTTGGACGCGCGCGTTGTAAGATAACGGTGTACACCATCCCGCCAAAGCGATGAAGCGGATAATGCATGCGCCGGCGCGCAAAAGAGAGGGCCGCCGCGGCCCGCCGTTCCCCAAACGGCATGCCGCGCGCTGCAAGCGGCTTTGCACCGCCGCCGTATGTTACCACCGCGGAGCGCGGGGGAGAACGGGCGCATTGCCCTGCAACTCCCGCCGGGCACGGCCCGTTACAGCCGGCAAAGAGTGACACGCGCCGGGCGCGCCCGCCGTGTGTAATTCGGGTGGAACCATGGGCATTCTGCGCTCATCCCGTATCAGTTTTACGGGATGGGCTTTTTTGTTTTCCGGTATATGCCGGAAGAAGGAGGATTTTGAAATGATCAACGTGACATTGAAGGGCGGCGCCGTGAAGGAATTTGAGCCGGGCGTTTCGCCAGCGGACGTTGCAAAGAGCATCGGCATGGGCCTGTACAAAAGCGCCTGCGCCGCCAGGGTGGACGGCGAGGCCGTGGACCTGCGCACTCCTTTGAAAAAGGACTGCGAGCTGGAGATCCTGACGTTCGATTCCCCGGAAGGCAAGCACGCCTTCTGGCACACGGGCGCGCACATTATGGCGCAGGCCATCCAGCACCTGTTCCCGGATGCCCAGTTCGGCATCGGCCCGGCGCTGGACGACGGCTGGTATTACGACATCGGCGGCACGGAGCCCTTTACGCCGGACCAGTTCGAGGCCATCGAGGCTGAGATGAAGAAGATCGTCAAGGCGGACCTTCCTGTGGAAAAACGGTTCATCACCGTGGAGGAGGGCCGCGAGATCTTCAAGGGGCAGACCTACAAGCTGGAGCTGCTGGAGGAATACGCCGAAAAGGGCTGGCAGCTTTCGGTTTACCGGCAGGGGGATTTTACGGATCTGTGCGCCGGCCCGCACCTGATGAGCACGGGCGCGGTGAAGGCTGTAAAGCTGTTGAGCACGGCCAGCGCCTACTGGCGCGGCGACGCTGCGCGGGACAGCCTGTGCCGTGTGTACGGTACGGCATACCCCAAGGCCGCCGAACTGGAGGCCTATCTGAACATGCTGGAAGAGGCCAAAAAGCGCGACCACCGCAAGCTGGGCAAGGAGCTGGGGCTGTTTGCACTGCTGGAGGAAGGCCCGGGCTTCCCGTTCTTCCTGCCCAAGGGCATGCTGCTGAAAAACACCCTCATCGACTACTGGCGCGAAATCCATAAGCGCGCGGGCTATCAGGAGATCAGCACGCCCATCATCCTCAGCAGGGCGCTGTGGGAGCGCAGCGGCCACTGGGACCATTACAAGGATAATATGTACACCACGCTTATCGACGGCGAGGACTTTTCCATTAAGCCCATGAACTGCCCGGGCGGCATGCTGGTATACAAAACGCAGCCCCACAGCTACCGGGACCTGCCCCTGCGTATGGGTGAGCTGGGCCTTGTGCACCGGCACGAGCTGTCCGGTGCGCTGCATGGCCTGATGCGTGTGCGCTGCTTTACACAGGACGACGCGCATATCTTCATGACGCCGGAGCAGGTGAAGGACGAGATAAAGGGTGTGGTAAAGCTCATCGACGAGGTGTATTCCCTGTTCGGCTTTGAGTACCACATCGAGCTTTCTACCATGCCTGAGGATCACATCGGTGAGCTGGAGGACTGGGAGACGGCCACGGATGCCCTGCGCGAGGCCATCGAGGAGCTGGGCCGCACTTACGAGATCAACGAGGGTGACGGCGCGTTCTACGGCCCGAAGCTGGATTTCCACCTGGTGGACGCCATCGGCCGCACCTGGCAGTGCGGCACCATCCAGCTGGATATGCAGATGCCCGAGCGGTTTGAGCTGGAATATACCGGCGCAGACGGACAGAAGCACCGCCCGGTGATGATCCACCGCGTGGTGTTCGGCAGCATCGAGCGCTTCATCGGCATTCTCATCGAGCACTTTGCAGGCGCATTCCCCGTGTGGCTGGCGCCTGTGCAGGCGAAGGTCATCCCCATCAGCGAGGCGCACCATGCCTATGCCAAACAGGTGGAGCAGGAGCTGCGGGACGCAGGGCTGCGTGTGGAGGGCGACTACCGCGCCGAGAAGATGGGATACAAGATCCGCGAAGCCCAGTTGGAGAAGATCCCCTACATGCTCGTTGTGGGCGCGCAGGAGATGGAAAACGGTACGGTGAGCGTGCGTGCGCGCAAGGAGGAAAAGGGCGGCACAAAAACCGTGGAGGAATTCAAGGCGCAGGTGTTGGCAGAGGTTGCCAGCCGGGAGCGCTGAACGCAAAAGGCAGACGGCAAAGGCCGCGCGTCCCCATTGGGGACGCGCGGCCTTTTCTGTCGTGTTTTTGCGGCGGCCCGCCGCAGAACGGTCAAAATTCCAGCTGCATAAGGCGGGCGATGGCCAGGATATAGATCTTCAGTGCCTTGAACAGCAGCGCCTCGCTCACGCCCTCGTCCGGGCCGTGCATGGGCCCGACCCATTCGGGCGCGGGTTCGCCGGTCTCTTCCATACCGAAGCTGACGGCGCATTTGAAGTGGCGCGCATAGGTGCCGCCGCCCATAGTGAAAGGCTGGGCGTTTTTGCCCGTTACATCGTTGTACGTCCGGATGAGCGTCTGGATGACCGGGGTATTGGGGTCGATATAGAACGGAACACGGGCGCTGTCCGGCAGGAAGCTGCCGCCCGCGTCCTGCGCCAGCTTCGACAGCGCGGCGCACAGCGTCTCGGCATTGGTGCTGGTGGGGAAACGGATGTCGATGCTTTGGCGCAGCGCGCCGTTTTCCAGCTTGATGACGCCGCCCACACAGGTGAGCGGGTCGAACACGTCGTCCTGCGCGGCGATGCCCACGCTGCTGCCGTCTGTGGAGGCGTGCAGCCGGCGCAGCATTTCCAGCGCGCGGGCTTCCTCCTCGCTGCACAGGCGGTTGTCCAGCAGGTAGTCCACCACAAGAGCAATGGCGTTCACCGTACCGGCGGGCATGGCCGCATGGCCGCCCTTGCCGAAAGCGGAAATACGAGCTACGCCGTCCGCCTCGGCTGTAACTTTCACATTTTCGGTGTCCTTCAGCGCGGAGGCGTCCGCGCGTACCAGCGCATAAGCACGGTCCGGCACCACATTGTGGGCCACGCCGCCCTGAAAGTCGATGAGGCTGCCGTGCAGCGGTGCGCTCACCAGCCAGCCGCCGTAGCCGCCCTTTTCTCCGTAGCACACCGGGAACTCGGCGTCCGGCGTGAAGCAGAATGCGGGCTGGGGATAGTGTTCCAGGTAGTAATCCACGTCTTTCATGCCGGTCTCCTCGTTGGCGCCCAGCAGGATGCGCAGCGTATAGGGCAGCGTGGCGCCCTGCTGCTTGAAGAATTTGGCAGCATACAGCGTCAGTACAGCGGGGCCTTTGTCGTCGGCCACGCCGCGTCCCACGACATAGCCGTCGCGGCGCACCATATCAAACGGGGAGCCTGTCCAGCCGTTGCCCTCGGGCACCACGTCCAGATGCGTAATGGTGGCGATCTGCGTGGGGCTTGCGCCGGGCAGGTCGGCGTAGCCGATGTACCCTTCGCAGTTGTGTGCGTCCAGACCCATGCCGGCGGCGATGTCCAGCGCAGCCTCCAGGGCTTTCTTGGGGCCGGGGCCGAAAGGTGCGCCCGGCTGGGGTTGGCCTTCCACGCTGTTGATGTCCACCAGCGTCTTCAGGTCCCGCAGGACATTTTCCCTGTTTTCCGCCACAAAAGCATCGATCTGTTCCAGAAGAAGTTTTTCGTCCATAAACAATCTCCTTGCATAGTTGATACCTTTTATTATAGTATATTAAAAGGACAACACAAGACATAAAAAGGCGTAAAAAGGAGAAACCATGAAAAAAAACATATTGTTCGCACTTGCGGTCATTTTGCTGGCGGGCGTGATTGCCGTGACAAGAGTTATGACGCGTACAGAGGGGGCGACGGCTCGCGTGGAGATCACGGACGCGGAGACGATCACCCTGCCGCTGGACAAGGACGGCACCTATGAAATCAGCGAAGGCAAGCTCCCCGTGACGCTGGAGGTGTCTGAGGGCCGCATCCGCTTTATCAACAGCCGGTGCCCGGACCATATCTGCGAGGGCTACGGCTGGCTTTCAAAAGAGCACGACCAGGCCGTCTGTATGCCCGCGGGCGTTGTGGTATCGGTGGAAAAAGGCGCCTGACGGCCATCCTGCGCGCCGCAGGGGAAATGTACAGTTTTTGTAAAGTGGGAAAAACGCATTGCGCACGGGCCGGCTACACAGTATAATTGTATTGTTACTGTAAAAAAACTGTCAAAATTTCGTGAAGACCACGGGCGTGTATGGAAGGCCCGTTGGGAGAGACCGGAGGCCATGTATGACCATTTTCAACGTTATCAGCCTGGCGGGCGGCCTGGCGCTGTTTTTGTACGGAATGTCCATCATGGGCACGGGGCTGGAGAAATACGCCGGAGGCAGGATGGAGAGCATCCTGCAGAAGCTCACTTCGTCCACCTGGCGCGCCGTGGCTCTCGGGGCCGTCATCACCGCGCTCATCCAGTCCAGCTCGGGTACCACGGTCATTGTGGTGGGCCTTGTCAACTCGGGCATCATGCAGCTTTCCCAGGCCATCGGCATCATCATGGGCGCCAACATCGGCACCACGGTGACGGGCCAGATCATCCGGCTTTCCGATATTTCGGGCGGCGGCATGCTGATGGAATTCCTTAAGCCCGCCACGTTCGCGCCCATTCTGGCGTTTGTGGGCGCGGTGCTGTTCGTGTTCATCAAGTCGCCGCGCAAGCGCGACATCGGCCAGATTTTCATGGGCTTCGGCTTGCTGTTCATCGGCATGGGCATGATGACGGATTCTGTGAGCACACTGCGGGAATCCGAACTGTTCGTCCGCCTGTTCACCACGCTGCAGAATCCCATTCTGGGCGTTCTGGCGGGTACGCTCGTCACGGTGGCGGTGCAGAGCTCCTCGGCGTCCGTGGGCATTTTGCAGGCGCTTTCCAGCACCGGCCTGGTCACCTGGGGCAGCGCCATCCCCATTATTTTGGGGCAGAACATCGGCACCACGTCCACATCTCTCATCGCGTCCATCGGCACATCCAAGGCGGCCAAGCGCAGCGCGATGGTACACGTTTATTTCAACATTATCGGTACGGTCATATTTATGGCGGCCATCTACGGCGTGAAAGCCGCGGTTGGGTTCTCGTGGTGGAACGACACGATGAATATGGGCGATATTGCAAACTTCCACACATTGTTCAACGTGGTGGTAACGCTGCTGTTCCTGCCGTTCACGAAGCTGCTGGCCAAACTGGCGGAAATGACCATCCCGGACAAGCCCGGAGAAAAGCAGGACATCGAGATCCCCGTGCTGGACGAGCGTCTGTTCAATTCTCCCGCGGTTGCCATCCAGCAGGCCAAAAGCGCCGTGGAGACCATGGCCCGCAACGCCCGCGCCAATTACGGCGAGGCCGTGCCCGTGCTGTACAGCCATAACACCGAGGTGCTCAATCTCATTCAGCAGCGCGAAAGCGTCATCGATAAGCTGGAGGTCAATATCAGCAACTATCTGGTAAAGGTGACTGATCGTGAACTGAACGAGAGCGAAAGCCATGCGGTAAACGAGCTGATCAATTTCATTGTGGAATACGAACGCATCGGCGACTACGCCATCAATGTGGTGGAGCGCAGCGGCGAGATGTTCGACAAGGAGATCACCTTCTCCGAAAGCGCCCGGCGGGAACTTTCGCTGGTGGACAACGCCATCAAAGAGATCATGGATATCACGCTGGCGGCCTTCCAGGCGGACGATACGGTGCTGGCCGAGCAGGTGGAGCCGCTGGAGGAGACCATCGACTTGATGATCGACACGCTTCGGGAACGGCATATCCTGCGCCTGAAAAACGGTGTGTGCGCCATCGAGAGCGGCATCATTTTCCTGGAGATCCTGACGAACCTGGAGCGCATCTCCGACCATTGCTCCAACATTGCCGCGCGCATCGTGGGCAAGGAATCCGAGGACGACCACTTCGACGCCCACGAGTTCCGCCGCAACATGCACGACGGGTATGTGCCAAATTTCAACGAGATGCTGGCGCAGTATAAGCTGAAGTATTATACACCGCTGCTGGAAAGCCAGGAGACGGCCTGAGCCGCTCATATGAAAACAAAAAGACCGCCCCGCGCCGGACGCTGGAATGCATCCGTGCGGGGCGGTTTTCTGCGGAAAAGAGACGGCGCACCGCGAACACGGCGCTGTACGCTGCGAGACGTTTCCTAAAACGCGTCCTCATCGTCGGAATAGATTTCGATATACTCGGGGGTGCCGGCTTTGTCGAACCAAGACAGCGCCGCCAGCGCCGCTGCGACGGCGGCGGCCACGGCGAATACCTTCAGGATAAATTTGAACATAGCAATACGCCTCCTGCAATTAGTATGCCGGCATTTGCCGGCAGATGCGGAATAAGGGGATGCGGCGGTGAAAAAAGGGAACACTGCGAAAGGACACGCGCCGGTCAATAAGGCACCACGACGAAGGTGCCGAACCCGGCTGCGGTGGGAACGCCCGCACCTGCGGGCACAGGAAACGCCGCGCCGAACGCCGGTTCGGAAACGTCATACAAAAAGGCGTTCCCGGGCAGGATGCCGCCCACCCTGGGCACACGGCCGAACGCCGTGCGGAACGCCTGAGCGGGGAGCACACCTTCGGCGCTCCAGTAAAAGCCCTGCTCGTCACTGCCGGCCAGATGCCGCATGGGCGGCATTTCCAGCCGGCGCAGCGGCACGTCCGCCGGTTCCCCGGTACGGTACAGCCACAGCGCATCGCCCTGCTGCTTTGTACAGGACGCGAACAGATAAGTGCCGGCAGCGTCGTCCAGCGTGACGGCAAAGCCGAAGCGGGCTGTGTCGGGCGGCGTTTCATCAAATACCGTGACGCTGAAAGGGATTTCGCCATCCCGCACATAGCAGCGCAGATACGCATATACCTGCCCGCGGGCAGGCTCGCCGTTGAAATGTGTGATTTTCAATGCGGGCAGCGTTTCCATGGGCAGCGCGTCCCGGCTGTTTGTGATAAGAAAGGACAACGTGTTTCCTCCCCGCGGGCGGCAGGCCCGCGTTGCTGAATGTATGTTTTGAACGATATACCGCCATGCGGCCGTACGCGGCAAACCGCATAAGACGCGGCTGTTTTGTTATTACAGTATACCGCTGTTAGTATAGCACAATCGTGCATAAAAACGCAACCGTTCCGCGCCGGGGCGCGCGGCGGCACAGGGAAAAAGCTGCCGCCGCGCAGGCCGCGCCGGATATTGTGAAAAAATTATCCGTTGTTGACTACGCCCGGCCCAGTGTTTACAATAGAAGATGGATTATTTTGCGTACTGGCGTTGTATCTGCGCCCCGGGTGGATACGGCGGCAACCGTAAAAAATACAAAAGGAGAAACGAGGGATCATATTTTCATGTCATCCAAATTCAAACGCAGCGCCCTCGGCGCGCGCGTGCCGCATGAAAAGAAAACATCCGGTATGGCCACTGTCGCCATGCCCCTGCCCGAAAAGATCGTGCTGCCCATGCAGCAGCATATCGGCGCGCCGTGCACCCCCACGGTGAAAAAGGGCGATGCGGTGCTGGTGGGTACCGTTGTGGGCGCGGCGGGCGGTTTCGTCGGCGCAGCCATCCACAGCGGCGTGTCCGGCACCGTGGAGGCCGTGGAGACCGTGCATATGCCCAACGGCCGTTCGGTACCGGCTGTCGTCATCAGGGCCGACGGCGAGCAGACGCCGGACCCGGCCTGTGTTCCGCCCGAGGTGACGGACCACGCTTCGCTCATTGCGGCGGTGCAGGCGTGCGGCCTGGTGGGCCTGGGCGGCGCGGGTTTCCCCACGGCGGTCAAGCTCTCGCCCAAGGATCTTTCGGCCATCGACACCCTCGTCATCAACGGCGCGGAATGCGAGCCGTACATTACCTCGGACAACCGGGAATTTCTGGAATGCTCCGAGAGCGTGATGCGCGGTATTGCGGCCGTCAAGCAGCATCTGGGCATCAAAAAGGTTGTCATCGGCATTGAGCGCAACAAGCCTGAGGCCATCGACCTTATGTTCAGCCTTGTGAAGAACGACCCGGATTATTCCGTTATGCCCCTGCAGAGCCGTTATCCCCAAGGGGCGGAAAAGGTGCTCATTGAAAAGACCACGGGGCGCGAAGTACCCCGGGGCGGTCTGCCCGCGGACGCAGGCGTTATCGTGCTGAACGTCACCACGGTGTCCACACTGGGCAAATACCTGGCCACGGGCATGCCTCTCACGACCAAGCGCCTGACCGTGGACGGCGACGCCATCGGCGAAGCGAAGAACGTAGAGGTCGTCATCGGCACGCCCATCGGCGACGTGCTGGACTTCTGCGGCGTAAAGGACGATGTTTCCAAGATCCTGATGGGCGGCCCGATGATGGGGACTGCCGTAGCGGACCCGGCTTTCCCCGTGCTGAAGCAGAACAATGCGCTGGTGGCTTTCGGCCCGGCGGCGGCCGCTCTGCCCGCTCCCGGCCCTTGTATCCGCTGCGGCAACTGCATCAATGCCTGCCCCATGGGCCTTTCGCCTGTGGAGATCGCGGGCGCGTACACCAAGAACGACGGCGAGATGCTGGACAAGCTGATGGTGGACCTGTGCATCGGTTGCGGAACATGCAGCTATGTGTGCCCGGCCAAGCGGCCCGTCACCCAGACGATGAATCTGGCCAAGGCCGTGTGGCAGAAAAATAAGAACGGAGGGAAGAAATAACGATGGAAAGCAAAAAACTGATCGTTACCGCATCCCCCCATATCACCAACCATACCAGCACGCGGGGGCTTATGCTCAACGTGTGCATCGCGCTTCTGCCCGCACTGGTGGCCAGCACGCTTATTTTCGGCGCGCGGGCACTGCTGGTCACGGGCGTTACTGTGGCGGCCTGTGTGGGCTTCGAAGCGCTGTACTGCGTCGTGATGAAAAAGCCGGTTCCGGTGGGGGACTTCTCCGCCGTTGTCACAGGCATGATCCTGGCTTTCAACCTGCCCGCGACCATTCCGCTGTGGATCGCCATCATCGGCGCTTTCGTCGCCATCGTGGTGGCAAAGCAGCTGTTCGGCGGTCTGGGCTTCAATTTTGCAAATCCCGCCCTGTTGGGACGCATCGTGCTGTTCATCGGCTTTGCGGGCCGCATGACGGCTTATGCCTTTCCCCAGACGGACATTGATGCGCTGGCCAGCGCCACGCCTCTCGTGGCGGGCAACAGCATGGCAGGCAAGGACATGCTGTTGCAGCTGCTGCTGGGCGCCCACGGCGGCGTATTGGGCGAGACCTGCGCCGTGGCGCTTATTCTGGGCGGCATTTACCTGATCGCCACCAAAACGATCAGCGCGGCCATTCCGCTGTCCTACATCGGTACCGTGGCAGTGCTCAGCTTGGTGCTGGGGCAGGATGTGGTGCTGCAGCTCTTTTCCGGCGGGCTTTTGCTGGGCGCGTTCTTCATGGCGACGGATTACGTCACCAGCCCGTTCACCTTCACGGGCCGTATCGTTTACGGCGTATGCCTGGGCGTCATCACCTGCATCATCCGGTTCTACGGCAACATGGCCGAAGGTGTCAGCTTTGCGTTGCTGCTGATGAACCTGCTGGTGCCTTATATCAATGACCTCACGCGCCAGAAACCGCTGGGAGGTGCCAAAGCCAAATGAAAAACACCTGGAATGATTTTGTAAAACCCATCGTGGTGCTGGGCGTCATCTGCCTGGTCACAAGCCTTCTGCTGGCTGTGACAAACAATGTGACGGCCCCCATCATCGCGGAAAACGCCGTCAAAACGGCAAACGCCACGCGGCAGGCTCTGCTGCCGTCGGCAGACACCTTTACGGAAGTGGCGCCGGAAACCCCTACCGAGGGCGTGACGGCCATTTATAAGGCGGACAACGACAGCGGCTACGTCATTACCGCGCAGGCAAAGGGCTACGGCGGCGAGGTGCCCGTCATGGTGGCGTTCAACGCCGAAGGCACGATCGAAGCCGTTCAATTCCTGGACAACGACGAAACGCCGGGCCTTGGCCAGAAAGTCAAGAGCGAAGCGTTCCAGAGCCAGTTTTCCGGTATGCCCGCCGAAGAATTCGGCCTCTCCGACATCGATGCCATCACGGGCGCGACGATTTCCTCCGGCGCGGCTGCCTCGGCCATCAACGCGGCTATCGCGGCGTATAATCAGGAAGCCGGCGTGGCAGGAGAGGACCTTTCGGCCCTTTCGCCCGAAGAGCTGCGCGCGGCGCTGCTGCCCGACGCAGGCGCCATCACGCCTGTGGACGTCTCCGCCGACGGTGTGACGGAGGCTTACAAAGGCGAAGCTTACGGCGTTGTGATCTATGCGCAGGCGGAGGGCTTTTACAAAAAGCCGGTGACCGCGGCGGTTGGATTCGACGACGACGGCGTGATCACGGGCGTATACATCGATGCCTCCAATGAAACGGCGGATGTGGGCGGACAGGTGGGCCGTCCGCGGTTTGCCGGACAATTCGTGGGCAAGACGAGCCTGGACGGCGTAGACGCCGTGGCGGGCGCGACGATCTCCTCGAACGCGGCGATGGATGCGGTGCAGAAGGCCATTGACGCGTTCAGCACAGTGAAAGGGGCGTGAGCGGAATGAAGGAAAAACTGAAGGTATTCTCCAACGGCCTTTTGAAGGAGAACCCGTCGCTGCGCCTGGTGCTGGGCACCTGCCCCACGCTGGCCGTCACCACGCTGGCCGTCAACGGTCTGGGCATGGGCCTTGCGGCCACGTTTGTGCTGGTGTGCTCCAACATCGCCATTTCGGCGCTGCGCAAGATCATCCCCGATAAGGTTCGTCTGCCGGCCTACATCACGGTCATCGCCACGTTTGTGACGGTACTGCAGATGCTGGTGAAGGCGTTTGTGCCTGCGCTGGATTCGGCGCTGGGCATCTTCCTGCCGCTCATCGTGGTGAACTGCATCATCCTGGGCCGTGCCGAGATGTTCGCTTCCAAGAACAGCATCGGCCTTTCGGCACTGGACGGCCTGGGCATGGGTCTGGGCTTTACGGGAACTCTGGTGGTGATGGGCTCCGTCCGCGAGGTGCTGGGCGCCGGTACGCTGTTCGGCGTACAGGTCATGCCCGCGGCAGTGGACCCCATGACTGTGTTCATTACCCCTCCCGGCGGCTTCTTCGTGTTCGGCTGCCTGATGGCGCTGGTGATCTGGATCGAGATCAAGACAAACAACCGCAAGGTGCGCAGCATCGGCTGCGAGGGCTGCCCCTCGGCCGGCGTATGCGGCGGCAAATGCGCGGATAAAGCGGAAGGAGGCGAGGCGTAATGGCTGTTAAGCTGGCAATGATCTTCTTCAGCATGATCCTCGTGAACAACTATGTGCTGGTGCAGTTCCTGGGCATCTGCCCGTTCCTGGGTGTTTCCAAAAAGCTGGATTCCGCCGTGGGCATGTCTGCCGCCGTCATCTTTGTCATGGCGCTGGCCACCAGTGTTACCTGGCCCATCTACACCTATTTGCTGGAGCCAAACGGCATGGCTTATCTGCAGACCATTGTGTTTATCCTCATCATCGCGGTGCTGGTGCAGCTGGTTGAGATCATCCTCAAAAAGTTCATGCCCCCGCTGTACAAGGCGCTGGGTGTGTATCTGCCGCTCATCACCACCAACTGCGCGGTGCTGGGCGTGACAATTTCCGTGCTGGACGAGGGCTACAACTTTGCCGAGAGCCTGGTGTGCGCTGTGGGCGCGGGCGTGGGCTTCATGGTGGCCATGGTGCTGTTCTCCGGCGTACGCAAACGGCTGGAGGATGCCCAGCCTCCCAAGTGCTTTGAGGGCCTGCCCATCACGCTTGTGGCGGCAAGCGTCACCAGCCTGTCCTTCATGGGCTTCGGCGGCGTCATCGAAAATATCTTCGCGGGCCATTAAGGAAGGAGAGAGAGCATGAGTATCGTAACAGCGGTGGCGGTTGTCACCGTCATCGGCCTTCTGGGCGCCGCGATCCTGGTTGTGGCGGCACATTTTATGCACGTAGAGGAAGACCCCCGCGTGGGCGAGGTGCTGGGCGTGCTGCCCGGCGCTAACTGCGGCGCCTGCGGCTACGCCGGCTGTGCCGACTATGCAAAAGCCATTGTCGAGGGCGCGCCGGTGAACAAATGTGTGCCCGGCGGTGCAAAATGTGCGGCCGCGGCTGCAGCCATCATGGGCGTGGAAGCGGGCGAAGTTGTGAAGCGCAAGGCTATCGTAGCCTGCCAGGGCAGCTACGACCACACGCAGGATAAGTATGAGTACGAAGGCATTGAAAGCTGTGCCGCCTGCGCCGCGCTGTATTCCGGCCGCGCCGCCTGTGAATACGGCTGTTTGGGCTACGGGGACTGTGTCAAGGCCTGCAAGTTCGACGCCATCACGGTGTCAAACGGGCTTGCCCGTGTGAATCCGGAAAAATGCACAGGCTGCGGCGCCTGCGAGCAGGCGTGCCCCAAAAAGGTGATCTGGATTCGGCCGGAGAGCGAAAAGCCCGTTGTCATGTGCGCCAATCACGACCGTGGCGCCCTGACGCGCAAGGCCTGCACGGCAGGCTGCATCGGCTGCATGAAGTGCGAAAAGAGCTGCCCGGAGGGCGCCATCAAGGTGACCAATAACGTGGCCCGTGTAGACTATGAAAAGTGTACGGGCTGCCGTACCTGTATGAATGTGTGCCCGGTGCATGCCATCACCATCCCAAAGATCGTTTGACCGGTAGGTTCCCGGCTTTGCTGACCCGCCCTGCTGCTTTTGCAGCGGGGCGGGTTTCTGCATACATGGCGTGATGCAAAATACCGTGCCCGTTTCCCCAAAAGGATGCGTTTTGCAAAAATTTGTTTTATAATACAATTATAAGATATTTATTTTAGTATATAAACCATGGGAAAATGCTCTCACGGCAGTGTATAATACGGGCAGGGCGGTGCGGCACAGTTTCAGTGCGGCCGGCTTGGGACGGAAGGCGGGAGCCATGTGCCGCAGGGCGTTGAGGAAAGGAGAACGAATGTGGAGCTTTCAGTACAGAGCGCCCAGCGTATCGTGGACGAGATCAGCGGCATCGTGGGGCAGCACATCAACATGATGGACGAACGGGGAAATATCATTGCCAGCACGGACGGCACACGGGTGGGCCACTTCCACGCAGGGGCAAAACGCATTGTAGAGGAGGGCTTGCCGGAGCTGTACGTCCGTCCGGAGGATGCCACGCCTACCGTGCGGGCGGGGCTGAACCTGCCCATCACACACGGGGGCCGTACCGTGGGCGTCATCGGCATCACAGGCGCGTACGAGCAGGTCATCGGATACGGCCAGGTCGTGAAAAAGATGACGGAGATCCTTATCCGCGAGGGCAATGAACAGGATGAAAAGCGGCTGGACCAGCGTGTGCGCAGCCGTTTTCTGGAGGACTGGGTGTTGGGCGGCGGCTTGCTGCAGCCGCAGGTGCTGGCGGAACGCGGGCTGGCATTGGGTGTGGACATTACAGTGCCGCGCCGGGTAATGGTGGTGAGTGTGCGGGACCTTGCCCGCTACACCGACACCGCCGCCGGACAAAAACGCATCGACCAGCTGGAGACGGCGGTCTCCGGACTTGTGGAGGGCGAGGCGGGCGGTATCATTCTGCGGAATGCAGCGCGGCAGGTTCTGCTGCTGCGTGCGCGGCCGGACGCTCAGATGCAGGCCATGGCACAGCGTTTGTGCGTCATGGCGCGGGAACGCTTTGGTCTGCGGCTGGCAGTGGGGATCGACGGCGGCGCGCCGGATGTGCACCGGGCTTATGCCCAGGCAAATAAGGCGTGGCGTTCGGCTCGCATGGCGCCGGAAGGCGTGCTGCCTTACGACAGTGTGACGCTGGAGCTGTTCACAGGCGATGTGCCGCGCCAGACCAAGGAAGAATATCTGCGTAAGGTATTTCGGGGCTGCACTTACGAGGAGCTGCGCCGATGGATTGGACTTCTGGAGGCATACTTTGCGGCGGAGGGTTCCATCCAGGCAGCGGCGGATGCATTGTATATCCACAAAAACACTCTGCAGTACCGTTTGAAGCGGCTGGAGGAGCTGACGGGCTGCGATGTGCGCCGGCCCAGCCAAGCGCCGGTATTCTATATGGCAGTGCTTTTTTTCAAGGAAGTGGAAGGCAGCCTGCTTTTGATGGGAAGCTGAAACTGGACAATTAAACCAAATCTGTGGCGCGGCCTTGCGCGGTATTGGCATGAGGAACAGAGATCTCGCTTGAAATACGGCTTGAAAGACGGGCGTAAAACATCATAAAACAGCGTGCAGCCCGGTACACTGTATCAACAGGCGGCACCCGGCAGCAGCGGGTGCGCAAAGCCGATTCAAAAGGAGGTTTCATCATGTCAGGTTTTCCGCTTATCCTTGCGTTCGTGGCGGCCATTGTCCTTATGATCCTGGCCATCTCGAAATGGAAGATCCACCCATTCCTTTCCATCATGGGCATCTCGCTGGTGCTGGGGCTTGTGGCGGGCGTGCCGCTGGTGAACAGGACAGCCGCGAACGGCGCTGTTACGCCGGGGCTTGCCAACGTCATCGGCGCGGGTTTTTCCGGCACGTTCACCAGCATCGGCATTGTCATCATCCTGGGTGCGCTCATCGGCACGATCCTGGAGGCCACAGGCGCGGCATTGAAGCTGGCGGATATGGTCATCCGTGTGGTGGGGAAAAAACGGCCGGAGCTGGCTGTGCTGCTCATGGGCTGGGTGGTTTCCATCCCCGTGTTCTGTGATTCAGGGTTTGTTATCCTCAACCCCATCCGCAAGGCGCTGGTAAAGCGCACAATGACGTCCAGCGTGGCCATGACAGTGGCGCTTTCGGCCGGGCTGTATATCTCTCACGTATTCATTCCGCCTACGCCAGGGCCCATTGCCGCGGCCAGCACGCTGGGCATCGGCGACAACCTGCTGCTCGTTATGGGCATGGGTGCGCTGTGCTCCATCATTCCCCTGTTTGTGGGCTACTTCTTCGCAAAGTACATCGGCAAAAAGGTAAAAGCGGGCGATGAGGCATGCGACGGCGAAACGGCCAGGACATACGAGGAACTGGTGGCGGAGTTCGGCAAGCTGCCCGGCGGGGCGGCGGCGCTGGCGCCCATTGTCGTGCCCATCCTGCTGATGGCGCTGGGCTCCATCGCGGCCATGGCGGGCTGGACGGGCTTTGCCTATGATCTGTGTGCATTTTTGGGCGCACCCATCATCGCGCTGGCGGTGGGCACGCTGTTCGGTGTAGCACTGCTTGCGGGTGCGAAACGGCTGAACAAATTCTACGAGCTCACCAACGAGACGCTTAAGACCGTCGGCCCCATCCTGTTCGTCACGGCAGCGGGCGGAGTGCTGGGAAAAGTGATCGCGGTGTCCGGCATGGTGGAGACCATTACGGCCAACGCGTCTATTCTGGAGGCCGTGGGCATCTTCTTCCCGTTCCTGCTGTCCGCCATCCTAAAGACGGCGCAGGGGTCCTCCACGGTAGCGCTTACCACCACGGCGGGCATCATGGCTCCGCTGATGGATGCGATGGGACTGGGCACGCCCGTGCGCGCCGCGCTGACGGTGATGGCCATTGCCGCGGGCGCGATGACGGTATCCCACGCCAACGATTCCTATTTCTGGGTGGTGACGAACTTCGGCGAAATGAAGCCGGAGCAGGGCTATAAAACGCAGACGCTGTGCACGCTGCTGCTGGGGCTTTCGTCGATGGCCGGCGTGTTCGTGCTCTCTCTTATTTTCCGGTAACGGCGTTTCCAGCGTCAAAAAAGCGCCGTGCCGAATGTCTTACCCGACCGTGCAGGAGCCGGGGCCCTGCCCCGGCTCCTGTAAAGCTGAAACCCGGACTTTTTTGACAAGGAGCGTAAATCATGAAAAAAGTGATCCTCATCCCCGATTCCTTCAAGGGAACCATGTCCTCGGCCGAGATCTGTACCGTAATGGCGCAGGCGGTGCAGGAATATTATCCGGATGCCCAGGTGCACAGCGTGCCTGTGGCAGACGGCGGCGAAGGAAGTGTGGATTCGTTTCTGCAGGCCGTGGGCGGGGAAAAGGTCTCCGTGCCTGTAAAAGGCCCGTACTTCGAGGAAGTGCCCGCGTTCTACGGCATGCTGCCGGACGGTGTGGCCGTCATCGAGATGGCGGCGGCGGCGGGCCTGCCGCTGGTGGGCGAGCGCCTGCACGCCGAACAGACTACTACCTACGGCGTGGGTGAACTGATGGCCCATGCGTTGGAGCGCGGCTGCAAACGGCTGGTGGTGGGGCTGGGAGGCAGCGCCACAAACGACGGAGGCTGCGGCGCTGCGGCAGCGCTGGGTGCAGTGTTCCGCAACGCGGCAGGCGAGGCCTTTGTGCCTGTGGGGGCAACGCTGGCGGAGGTTGCGGAGATCGACCTTTCCGGCCTGCATCCCGCACTTGCGAGCGCGGAGCTGGTGACCATGTGCGATATCGACAACCCACTGTGCGGCCCGCTGGGCGCGGCGCATGTGTTCGCGCCCCAGAAAGGCGCGAACCCGGCCATGGTGGAGCTTCTGGACGCGGGCCTGGCGCACTTGGCGGATGTTGTGGAGCGCTGTACCGGGCGAGACATCCGGCAGCTCCATGGTGCGGGCGCGGCAGGCGGCATGGGCGGCGGCATGGTGGCCTTTTTCGGCAGCACGCTGCAAATGGGCATTGAGACCGTGCTGGATACCGTGGGCTTTGACAAGTTGCTGGAGGGGGCGGATATGGTGTTCTCCGGGGAAGGGAAGCTGGATGCCCAGTCGCTGCTGGGCAAGGTGGTCATCGGCGTGGCGCGGCGGGCAAAGCGCGCGGGCGTTCCGCTGGTGGCCGTGGTGGGCGACATTGGAGACAACATTGAAGCGGCTTACGGTATGGGTGTGTCGGCGGTGTTCAGCATCAACCGTGTGGCCGTACCCTTCCGGGAAGCAAAGCCCCGCAGCAAAAGTGACCTTGCACTGACGATGGATAATCTGATGCGCTTCTGCCGCCGGATGGGCTGGTAGCTTCGCGTTCCCATCCTCGGGGTCCGGCTGCTGTCGTAAGCTTTTGTGATGAAACGAGCAAACCCGCCTTCTCCGGGCCATCCGGTCCGAGAAGGCGGGTTTGCCGTTTTATTCCATGATGTCGTGCGGGATGCACGGCGCGGGCGCGTTTTCCGGCAGCGACGTTTTGCGCGCAATGAGCGCTTTGGTGGGGATGCCCATTTCCGTGAACATCTGTTCGTGTTCAGTACGGATGTTCCACGACGGTTCATCAGCGTGCAGGTCCCTCGTCTGCCAGGTCACCTCGAACCCGGCCTCGGCCATATAGCGCAGCGTATCTTTAAAAAGATCGTCGTCGTCACATTTGAACCAGATCTCCGCGCCGTCTGCAAGGAACGGACGGTACAGCAGAAGCTGGCGGGTATGCGTCAGACGGTGCTTTTTGTGGTTGGCCTTTTTGTTCCATGGGTTGCAGAAATTGATGTAGATGCGCTCCACGCGGTCCGCTTTGTCCAACAGTGTGGGAATACGTTCGATGTCGTGAGCCAGGGTCTTCACGTTGTCGATGGGAAGCCCCTGTTCGGCGTAGATGCGTTCGATGTTGCGTTTGGCAAGAATGAGCACCTTGTCGGTGATGTCCACGCCGATGTAATTGACGTCCGGATTGCGGGAGGCAAGCCGGGCGAGAAATCCGCCCTTGCCGCAGCCCAGCTCCAAGTGAAGCGGCTGCCCGGGCCGGGCAAAGGTCTCTCGCCAGCGGCCCTTGTACCGGGTGGCGTCGTTCATGTGAAAAGGGCAGGCCGCAAGCTCCGGCCCGGCATAGGGTTTGAAACGCATGCGCATGAGTGGTCTTCATTCCTTTACTGGTCTTGTGATGAACGTACCTATTATAGCAAAAAGTATCTTTACGCGCAATGCGGCTGAGGCTGCCGGCAAAGCCGTCAACCGCTGAGAGACGCCAGACGCTTTGTGCTGTGCAGACGCTTTCCGGTTTCCCTCAGCGCTCCTTTCCGGCGCACAAAAGGGCAATTTTGCGCACTTCGCACACAAAATTGCCCTTTTTCGACAAGCAGAGCCGCGCCCGCATGAGATGGGCGCGGCTAAAGTTTCGGTTGTGCCGCGGGGACGCAGTGCACGCTTATGCCTGCCGTTCTCCCACCCAGCGCGCCGCCGTACACCATACGGCTCTGCCCTGGGCAAGGCTCTGGGGTACGTCCAGGATGCGCTGATTTTCGCTGCCGCGAAACCGCAGGTCCAGATTGCGCTGTGCCAAAACGAATTCTCCGTCCACCAGAATGTCCAGCGCGGCCAGCAGCTGCTTCTGGGCCGGCGTTCCGTTTTCCAGAAGTTCTTCAAAGGTGTAGCCTGTATAGCTGGCAACCTCGTAACCATTGGCCTTCAGCAGCTTTGCCAGTTCAGTAAAAGGCTCCGCCTGGCTGAACGGCTCGCCGCCGGAAAAGGTGACGCCGCGCACCAGTGGATTTTTCTTCACGCGCCAGAACAGGTCCTGCACCGTCATATCCGTGCCCGTGCCGAACGCCCAGCTTTCCGGGTTGTGGCAGCCCTCGCACCGGCGCGGGCAGCCCTGCGCAAAAATAGCTGTGCGCAGGCCCGGGCCGTCTACAATGGAATCCTCCATGATGCCTGCGATATTGATCGTTTGCTGTATCAAAACAAAAGCGCTCCTTAATGCTGCATGCCGTGCTTCACACGGTCGTGCTCTTCGGCACGCTTGGCGTCGTTGAAGCGGTCCAGAGTGCCCACAAGGTAGCCGGTGATGCGGCGGATGCGCTCAAAGCCCACACCCTTGCCGTTTTTTGCCTCAATGTTGGTTTCGATCTGTGCCATAAGTCAAGTCCTCCTTCAAAAGACGAAAAGATGTTGAAAAATTGTGCTATTGCTTCGGCGCGGATGAGATCATTCGCAGCCGCAGTAGGTAAAGGTGCCGGGATACAGCTTGCGCAGCTCCTTGATGCGTTCGGGAGAAACGGCCTCGCCCTCGCGGCGGCCGCAGCGGGGACATACCTCCCCGATGACGCCCACATACCCGCAGATGGGGTCGCGGTCCACCGGGTGATTGATGCTGCCGTAGCCGATGCCGCAGTCGTGCATGCAGCGCACGATACTCTCGAACGCTTCCAGGTTGTTGGCGGTGTCGCCGTCCAGCTCCACATAGCTGATATGGCCCGCGTTGGTCAGCGCATGATAGGGCGCTTCCTTCCGGATCTTCTCATAGGCCGAGATATTGTAGTACACAGGGATGTGGAAAGAATTGGTGTAATAATCCTTGTCCGTCACGCCGGGAATCAGCCCGTAGCGCTTTTTGTCCATGCGTACAAAACGGCCGGAAAGACCCTCCGCCGGGGTGGCCAGCAAGCTGTAGTTCATATGGGTGCGTTCGCTGCGCGCATCCAGATACCGGCGCATGTACTGGACGATGGCAAGGCCTTTTTCCTGCATTGCGTCGCTCTCGCCGTGGTGGTGTCCGTACAGAGAGATCAGCGTCTCGGCCAGGCCGATGAAGCCGATGCTCAATGTTCCGTGCTTGAGTACCTCGCCCACCTCGTCGCTGGGGCCCAGCTTTTCGCTGTCCAGCCAGACACCCTGGCCCATCAGGAACGGGAAGTTGTATACGCGCTTTTTGCTCTGGATGGCGAAACGGTCGTCCAGCTGGCCGATGACAAGCTCCATCATATCCTTGAGCTTTTCATAGAACAGCGCTTCATCGCCGTGGCTCTCAATGGCCAGGCGCGGAAGGTTGATGGAGGTGAAGCTGAGATTGCCGCGGCCGTTGGCGATCTCCTGTGAGGGATCGTAGACGTTGCCCATCACACGGGTGCGGCAGCCCATGTACGAGACCTCGGTCTCAGGATGGCCGGGCTTGTAATACTTCAGGTTGAACGGGCTGTCGATAAAGCTGAAGTTGGGGAACAGCCGCTTGGCGCTCACCTTGCAGGAAAGCTGGAACAAATCATAGTTGGGGTCGCCAGGGTTGTAGTTGACGCCTTCCTTCACGCGGAAGATTTGAATGGGGAAGATAGGCGTTTCACCGTGGCCCAGGCCCGCGTCCGTGGCCAGCAGTACGTTGCGCATCACCATACGGCCCTCGGGGCTGATGTCTGTGCCGTAGTTGATGGACGAGAACGGCGTCTGCGCACCGGCGCGGGAATGCATGGTATTCAGGTTGTGAATGAGCGCCTCCATGGCCTGATAGGTAGCCTTTTCGGTCTCCTTTTCCGTCTCTTTCAGCGCGAATGCCTGGGCTTTTTTTGCAATGTCTCCGCCCACGAGCGGAGTGAGGGCTTCCGTCTCGGCGCGCAGGTAATCCATATCAGTGGCGAGCTGGGGCCGCAGGCCCTGTTCAGCCTCAATGGCGCGCAGTATGTCCTTCACCTGCTGCAGCGTCACGCCCGCCTCGGGAGCCAGCAGCTCGAGACTCTTGAAAATATTGACGGCATACTGCTTTTTGTATGTTTTGGCAACGCCCGGCGCCAGGCCGTAGTCAAAGTTTACGATGCTCTGGCCGCCGTGCTGGTCGTTCTGATTGGACTGGATGGCGATACATGCCAGGGCGGAATAACTCTGGATGTCGTTGGGCTCGCGCAGAAAACCGTGGCCCGTGGAGAAACCGCCTTTGAACAGCTTGAGCAGGTCGATTTGGCAGCAGGTGGTGGTGAGGGCGTAAAAATCAAAGTCATGGATATGGATCCAGCCCTCCCGGTGCGCCCGGCTCTGCTCGGGTGTCAGCAGGTATTTGTCATAATAGTCCTTGGCTGCCTCGCTGCCGTACTGAAGCATGGTGCCCATGGGCGTGTCGCCGTCGATGTTGGCGTTGCTGCGCTTCATGTCGCTGGCCGTGGCGTCGGCATGGGTCAGCTCGTCGAACACTTTCATCAAACGGGTGTTCATCTCGCGCACGCGGGTGCGGGACGCGCGGTACAAAATATATTTTTTGGCGGCGTTGTCGAAGCCCATCTGCATCAGCTGGCTTTCCACTTCGTCCTGGATCTGCTCGATTTGGGGCGGCTGGGCGCCGCAACGCTCCTCCAGAGCCGCTTCCACTGCATTGGCGACAGCCGCAGCCTGTGAAGCGTCGCCCTCCTGGGCTGCCTCCATGGCCTTCAAAATGGCCGAAGCGATCTTTCCTTCGTCGTACAAAACGACGCGTCCATCGCGCTTGATGATGCTTTTGATCATGGTTTTCCTCCGATTCCGCGCACACTCACACTCTTTGGTATGCTCGCTAAATATTGATGCCGGGTATAATTATCGCACTAGATATAGTATCATGTCAAGCAGAATCCATGCTAAATTTCCGCGGCATTTTTGGCGGATTTGCCAATTGCATTTGTGTGGGGGTATAATGTTCCAGGGCTCTTGTGCGCAAAGGCCCTGGAACACGGAAGCATAAAAAGCCGCCGCCCCTGCGGGCGGCGGCGGGGAAACTGCAGGAGGAGCCGGTTGGATGAAAAACAAAGAACCCGCGCAGTATCGCGCCGCAGGCGGTGTGCGGTATGAGTTTAAGCGAAAACGGGTCAAAAATATCAACCTGCGCGTGCGGGCTGACGGAAGCGTTGCCGTGTCGGCGCCCCTGGGCGCGCCGCTGGCACAGGTGGATGCATTCGTGGCCGGACGGGCTCGATGGATCGAGGCGGCGCGCGTGCGCGCTCTTGCGCGCGGCGAGGAAGAGCAGCGCCCCTGTTCCGTGTCCAGGGAGGATGCGCTGGCTCTGTTCACACAGGTAAGCGATGCGGTATTTCCGTTGTTTGCACAGGTGCTGAACGGGCAGCGCCCCGTTCTGAAGGTACGGCAGATGAAAACGCGCTGGGGCGTGTGTGTGCCGGCAAAACGGCAGATCACGTTCAGTCTGCGCCTGGCGGAAAAGCCTCGCGCGGCTGTCGAATATGTGGTGCTGCACGAATATGCACATTTTGTCCGGGCAGACCACAGCCCCGCTTTTTGGGCTGTGGTAGCGCGGTACATGCCGGACTATAAGGCGCGCCGCAGGCTGCTGGCGCCGTCTGTGCAAGGCGGAATGGAAAGCCCGGAGGGACCGCCGCCTACATATTAAAAAGGAAAAACGGCGCTTTGTTCGCAGTTTTGGTTTTGCCGGCACAGGGCCGTGGTTTTAAAATGGCAGGATATATGATATACTATTATAATTAGAGTAAAAATTTTCCGGAAGCCGGAGGTGCTGCATGGATAAATACAAGCGCCTTGTTTCAAACACGATGTTGTTTGCGATCAGTACGTTTTCGTCTAAGCTGCTGAGCTTTGTGATGGCTCCGCTGTTCAGCTACTGGTTTGAAACGCAGGAAATGAACGGCATCAAGGAGCTGCTGAACCAGTGCGCCAGCCTGCTGATCCCGCTGGTGAGCCTGGGTATCGCCAACGCCGTTATCCGTTTTGGGTTGGAAAAGGGCATCCGCAAGAGCGCCATTTATATGAACGGCCTTGTATCCATTGGTATGGGGTTCGTACTGCTGCTGCTGTTGTATCCGCTGCTGTCCCGTATTGCACTGTTCCGGGACTATATTGCTCTGTTGTATGTGTACCTGTTGGTGAGCTGCCTGCGCACGCTGAACTGCCAGTTCTGCCGTGCACGCCAGCTCAACCGCCTGTATGCCATTGACGGTATTCTGTGTACCATAACCACATGCGGGTTCTATGTGCTGTTTCTGCGGGTGCTGAATATGGGCCCCACAGGCTATTTGCTTGCGATCATCTGCGCCGATGGTCTCAGTGCGCTGTTCCTGTTTGCAGTGACAAAGACCTGGCGTTTTCTGGATTTCAAGCGCTTTGATACCAAGCTGCTGAAAAAAATGCTGCGCTATGCGCTGCCGTTGGTGCCTGCGTCCATCTTCTGGTGGATCACCAACGCCAGCGACCAGTTTTTCGTGGCCGCCATGCTGGAGGACGGCACTTCCTGGACGGCGGTGCTGGGGGCCAGTTATAAGCTGCCCACCATCCTGTCCATCGTTTCCACTATTTTTACCGAAGCGTGGCAGATCTCTGCGTTCACAGACGGAACGGATTCACAGCGCGAACAGTTTTTTTCCCGCGTGTTCAGCGCCTACCAGAGCCTGATTTTTCTGGCGGCGGCGGGCATCGTGCTGATGGCGCAGCCCTTTATGGCCATTTATCGCGACGACTATTTTATCGGCTGGAAATTCATCCCGCTTTTGACGATGGCAACGGCATTTGCCAGCTTCGACAATTTTTTAAACAGTATTTATATGGTTGAAAAGCGCTCGACGCTTTCGTTCACCACCATGGCTGTGGGCGCGGGCATCAACGTTGCGCTCAACTTCACACTCATCCCCGTCTGGGGCGTCAACGGCGCAGCGCTGGCCACGTTCGTCAGCTATTTTGTCGTGTTTTTGCTGCGGGCAGTGAACACGCGCGGGCTCATCCGCGTGGATTTCGCACCCGAAAAGCTGTGCTGCAACTTCGGCCTGCTGGTGCTGGAATCGGCGCTGATGATGTGGCAGGTAAAACTTTGGCCGGTGTGGTGTTCACTGGTTGTGGTGCTCATCGCAGCCACCAATTTCCGTGATTTGTGGAGCACGGTGCAGCAGCTGCTGGGCCGGGGCAAAAAGAAAAGGGCATAAATAAAACGGAAAAGGTGCGGCTCATTTTAAACCGCCCCAGATTGTGCGGACAGCACTAAAGGGCCTCTATGTAGGGAAATATGAAGTATTAAGCGGAGTGGCGCAGCGTGAGCGGCGCCACTCCAGTTTTTAACTGGATGCGCTCGTAGCTGTAAAAATTGATGTAGCGGTCAATCATCTCATTGGCCTCGCAGAATGAGGCCGGTTTATGGCGGTAGATACACTCTGTCTTGAGAATGGAAAAGAAATTTTCTGCCATAGCGTTATCATATGGGTTTGCTCGTCTTGACATGGAGGGCGTAATGCCATAAGATTTTGTCAGGTTGAAGTATGCTTGCGAGGTGTACTGGAACCCCTGGTCGCTGTGGAGCTGCAACTCCGCTTTTCCCGGACATAGTAAGACCCCCTAATGTAGCTTTATTTTCCTACATTAGGGGGCCTTTTGTCTATTGTACGGTTTTACTGGAGTGGTTCATTTTCAGAGCCGCGCCTTTTCTGAACGGAATAAAAACAGATGCGGTCGGTGGAAACAGCTGCTCAAAAAATTTCTGAAGCATCCGCGGGCAGCTCACGCACCCGGTACAGATAACGCAGGCTTCCTTCGGCCTCCGCTTCGTTGACCGGGAGAGCCAGCGCCTCGGCAGTCTGATGCGCCGCGTCCAAAAACAGGGTGGCCGCTGCAAATACCGCGGCCCACACATGGCCGGGTTCTGTGTCCGCATAGGTGGAAAGGTAACGCTCCCAACAGCTGGCGGGCAGGTAAGCGGGCAGGTCCGCACCGCTTTTGCCTGCGCTGACGGCAAAGCCCGTGCGCGTGCCGGCCAGCCAGGACAGCATGTGCAGAAGCTGGGGCCGGACGCAGGCATTCAGGGTGTCCAGCGCATAAGTGACGCGGCCGCGCCACAGGCCCTTGGCCACATAGGGAAGCGTCCACCAGAACTCGTTGCAGCAGCCCGCGAACGCAGTCTGGTCCGGCCTGCGGATGTGGTAGGCCGTGTCCGAGGGCAGCGGCAGGGGCGGCAGAATGCCGTCCTTGTCCAGCAGAACAATGGTCTGGGAATCGCTTTGGCATTCTTCCAGCGCACGGGGGAGCGTCATCAGCCGGAGGTCGATGCGGTTTCCGTCCGCGAACTGCATCAGATAACCATAACAGCGCGCAAGGTCTGTGGGCTGTCCCGCCGCATGGTCCATCTCGTCGGGCGTCTGCATGACGAGCCGCTTCCCAAACACGTCGACCCAGCCCGGCTGCGCCCGGAAGGATGCGGTTTCCTCCACTACATACACGATGTCGTAGTCCTGAAAAATATCCCGGGGCGCGTTGGGGTTGGCGCGCGAGCCGTTCATAAAAACAGCGCGTACGCGCGCATCCTGTTCGGCTACGCCCAAAATGAGCGCCGTCATTTCGCGCTCTGTACGCATATACATCCTCCTCTTTTCGCTGCGGCCTGTCAATAGGCCATTGCAAAGCCGGCAAAGCGCCAGCCGTTTTCGGTGTTTACCAGCTTAACCTCGCAGGTCTCGGTGCAGGGGCTGCTGCTGGCGGAGCCGCCCGGCCCCGCCTCGTCATAATGGCCGATGAGCTGGAAGCGGATTTCATCCGCCGTCTCGCTGATCCGTGAAAATTCGCTGCTTTTGTAGAAAATATTGCCGCCCCGGTCGCCAAAGCTGAAATAAAGCAGGCCGTCATCGCCCTTGATATAGTTTTGATATTTGTCAATAAGACTGTCGGCAAAGTTTGACGTAAACACGCAATCCAGTGCTGTGCGAAAGGCGGAATAATTGGCAAACCCGGTATCTTGATAGTAGCTCCGTCCGGTATCTCCGACAATAAAGGGAGAGTTTTCATCGATCGTATCAAAAGCAAATCCACTGGATACATCAAAATGATAATACAGATAATAGGCCGCGCGGTAAAGCTCCTGTTGGTCTGCGGTGAGAAATTCAGGCACAGCATCCGGCTGGATATTCGCCGCGTCCGCGGGCAGAAGCGAAAGCGCCTGTGCACCCTCACCCGATGCGCTTTCAGGGGCGGGAATACTTTGCGCCGCGCTTTCAGAGAAAACGCCTTCCGTCGCGGAGGAGGATACCGGGGAGGATGTACCGTCTGGCGCGCAGGCGCACAGCGCGAGGAGCAGCACCGTACAGGCGGCTGCTGCAAAAAAGCGGAAAAAATGCTTTATCCCTAAGCTCCCTTCCATCAAAAGGATATGCCTCCGGCTCATTGTATGTACAACGAGAGGAAAAATTGAAAAATTACGCCCGCGCGGAAATTTCCACGCGGGCGCAGGCGTTTGCTTAATACAATTTTTCGCGTGCTACATAGGAGGTGTGGAGGATATGATGCGCCTTGTGGCCGCCCGGCTCGCCCAGATATTCGGCGTACACTTTCTTGAGCAGCGGGTTCTCGTGGCTCTTGCGGATGGCCTTCGCGTCATCCTCGCCGTACAGGGCTGCGGCGCGCAGGGCCTTCAGGTCCGTAAAGTTGCGCACACTGGCCGGCTGCGTGGGCTGGCCGCCGCCGTTTACACAGCCGCCCGGGCATGCCATGAATTCGATGAAGTCGTAGTGCTTCTCGCCGCTCTGCACAGCCTTCAGCACTGCGTCGCAGTTGGTGAGGCCGCTGGCCACGCACACGTTCAGGTGCAGGCCACCCACATCGTAGCTGGCCTCCTTGATGCCGTCGGTGCCGCGCACGTCGTGAAATTCCACTTTCTCCAGCGTCTCGCCCATCACAAGCTCCACAGCCGTGCGCAGGGCCGCTTCCATCACGCCGCCGGTAGCGCCGAAGATGGTGGCCGCACCGGTGCTCTCGCCCAGCGCCGGGTCGAAATCCTCGTCGGGCAGCTCGGTAAACTTGATGCCCGCGCGCTCGATCATACGGCCCAGTTCACGGGTGGTGATGGAGATATCCACGTCGGGGATATTGTCGCCCGCTGCGCTCATGTCGTCGCGGCCGATCTCGAACTTCTTCGCGGTGCAGGGCATTACGGACACACACACGATGTCGTGGGGGTCCAGGCCCATCTTTTCGGCATAGTAGGTCTTGGTCAGCGCGCCGAACATCTGCTGCGGAGATTTGCAACTGGACAGGTTGGGAATCATGTCCGGATAATAGGTTTCGCAGAATTTTACCCAGCCCGGGCTGCAGCTTGTGATCAGGGGCAGCGTGCCGCCGTTTTTCACGCGCTGAACAAACTCGGTGGCCTCCTCCATGATGGTGAAGTCGGCCGCGGTGTCGGTGTCGAACACGCCGTCAAAGCCCAGGCGGCGCAGCGCGGCGACCATTTTGCCCTCCACGTTGGTGCCGATGGGCATGCCGAAGCATTCGCCCAAGGTGGCGCGCACGCTGGGCGCGGGCTGCACCACAACATGCTTGGACGGGTCGCGCAGCGCGGCCCACACCTTGGCGGTGTCGTCTTTTTCCGTCAGCGCGCCGGTGGGACACACGGTGATGCACTGGCCGCAGGAAACGCAGGGGGAATCGCCCAAAGGCGCTTCAAACGCGCAGCCGATGTGCGTGGAGAAGCCGCGCTCGTTGGCGCCGATCACACCCACGGCCTGGTTGGCCTTGCAGGCGGCCACACAGCGGCGGCACAGGATGCACTTATTGTCGTCGCGCACCATATGCGGCGCGGAATCGTCGATGGTATAGCGCTCGCGGCTGCCGATGAAGCGCATGCCGTTGACGCCGTAGTCGCGGCAGAGCTTCTGCAGCTCACAGTCGGTGCTGCGCACGCAGGACAGACAGTTCTGGTCGTGGGTGGAAAGCAGCAGCTCCAGGTTCGTCTTGCGGGACGCCTGCACTTTTTCGCTGTTTGTCACGATCTCCATGCCTTCATTGACGGGGTACACACACGCGGTGACCAGGCTGCGCGCGCCTTTGACCTCCACAACGCAGATACGGCACGCACCGATCTCGTTGATCTCTTTCAGATAGCACAGGGTCGGAATCTCAATGCCCACGCTGTGGGCCGCTTCCAGGATAGTAGAGCCGGCAGCGACTTCGTAGGGCACGTTATTGATCTTGATATGTACGGTTTCCATTCGTTGTCACTCCCTCTCTTAACCTTTGCTGATGGCGCCGAATTTGCACTTCTCGATGCAGGCGCCGCACTTAACACACTTGGCGGTATCGATGGTATGCGGCTGGCGCACGGTGCCGCTGATGGCGCCGGCCGGGCAGGTGCGCGCGCACAGCGTGCAGCCCTTGCACTTGACGGGGTCGATCTTGTAGTTCAGCAGCGCCTTGCACACGCCCGCCGGGCAGCGCTTGTTGACGATGTGCTCCACATATTCGTCGCGGAAGTAGCGCAGTGTGGAGAGGACGGGGTTCGGGGCTGTCTGGCCCAGGCCGCACAGGCTGTTGGATTTGATGAATTCGGCCAGCTCTGTGATTTTGTCCAGATCCTCCATGGTGCCCTTGCCGTCCGTGATCTTGTTCAGCAGCTCCAGCAGACGCTTGGTGCCCACACGGCACGGCGTGCACTTGCCGCAGCTTTCGTCTACGGTGAATTCCAGGAAGAACTTGGCGATATCCACCATGCAGGTGTCCTCGTCCATGACGATGAGGCCGCCGGAGCCCATCATGCTGCCGATGGCAAGCAGGTTGTCGTAGTCGATGGGTGTGTCGATGAGACTGGCCGGGATGCAGCCGCCGGAGGGGCCGCCCGTCTGCGCGGCTTTGAACTTTTTGCCGCCCGGGATGCCGCCGCCGATCTCCTCGACGATGGTGCGCAGCGTGGTACCCATGGGAATCTCTACAAGGCCGGTATTCTTGATCTTGCCGCCCAGCGCGAACACCTTGGTGCCCTTGCTCTTCTCGGTGCCCATGCTGGCGAACCAGTCCGCGCCCTTCAGGATGATCTGCGGCACGTTGGCATAGGTCTCCACGTTGTTCAGGATGGTGGGCTTGCCGAACAGGCCCTTGACGGCCGGGAACGGGGGACGGGGACGCGGCTCGCCGCGCTTGCCCTCGATGGAGGTCATCAAAGCGGTCTCCTCGCCGCACACAAAGGCGCCGGCGCCCAGCTTGATGTCCAGGTCAAAGCAGAAATCGGTGCCGAAGATGTTGTTGCCCAGCAGGCCGTATTCGCGCGCCTGGTCGATGGCGACCTGCAGACGGTGCACGGCGATGGGGTACTCGGCGCGGATGTACACATAACCCTGCGAGGCGCCGATGGCATAGCCCGCGATGGCCATGGCTTCGATGACAACGTGGGGGTCGCCCTCCAGCACGCTGCGGTCCATAAATGCGCCGGGGTCGCCCTCGTCGGCGTTGCAGCATACATATTTCTGCACATTGCCGCGGTTGCCCGAGGCAAGCTGCCATTTGCGGCCGGTGGGGAAACCTGCGCCGCCGCGGCCGCGCAGGCCGGAGTCCAGGATCGTCTGGATGACGTCGTCCGGCGTCATTTCAGTGAGCACCTTGCCCAGCGCCTGATAGCCGTCGAAGGCGATGTATTCGTCGATGTTCTCGGGGTTGATAACGCCGCAGTTGCGCAGCGCGATGCGCTTCTGCTTTTTGTAGAACGCGGTGTCGTCCAGGCTTTTGACGGTGTTGTCCTCAGCGACAGTCTCGTCGTACAGGAGGCGTGTGACGGGGCGGCCCTTCAGCAGGTGCTCGTCCACGATTTCCTTGACGTCCTCTTCCTTGACCATGCTGTAAAAGCTGCCCTCGGGATAGATGACGACGATGGGGCCCAGCGCGCACAGGCCGAAGCAGCCCGTGCGGATGACCTTGACTTCATTTTCCAGGCCGGTGGCAAGAATCTCGTCCTCGAAGGCCTTCGCGATCTTATCGCTGCCGGAGGAGGTGCAGCCGGTGCCGCCGCAGACCATTACATGGCTTCTAAACATTGCTTCTCCTCCTTACCGTACGTTGCCGATGGTGTACTCGGTGACGGGATGCCCGCCCACAAGATGCTCGGACACGACGCGCGCGACTTTCTCGGGCGTCATTTTTACATAGGTGACCTTTTCCTGGCCGGGGCAGGTGATCTCCACCACCGGCTCGTACTGGCAGATGCCGATGCAGCCCGTCTGGGTGACGAGCACGCCGTGCAGGTCGCGCCGTGCGACCTCTTCGGTAAAGGCGTTCAGCACAGGGCGCGCGCCTGCGGCGATGCCGCAGGTGGCCATGCCGACCACGACGCGCGTGGAATCGTGCGCCGCTTCCCGCGTATTCACGGTCTGTTTCATCTTGTCGCGGATGGCGGCAAGTTCTTCTAAGCTTTTCATACAGCGTTCTCCTTTTGTAAAAGTTGTTCGGTGTTCTCGGCAAGATATTCCCGCAGCCAAAGCGCTACGGACGGCTCGCTCAGGGGCACGCCGTCCAGCACCGCACGCAACTCGCGCGTGTCCGCGGCGAACTGCTCGCCGTCGGCCTGCACGGTGTACACAAAGTCGATGTCCGGGCTGCACTGGATGAGCCCCGCCACCGTGGCGGACATATCGCCCAACGGAGCAAGGTCGATGTGGCCCAGTGTGAACCAGGCCGTTACACAGGTACCTTTTCCAACTGTGCTTTCGATGGAAAGCGCGCCCCCCGTCATCTCGGCCGCCATTTTCAAAAACGGCAGGCCCAGCCCGACCTTGCGCGTTTTGCGCGTGGTGCAGAACGGGTCTGTCACACGGGCCGCCATCTCCGGCGGCATACCCTTGCCGTTGTCCGTGATGGTCAGCGTCATGCGTTTTGCTGCGGTATCAATGGAAAGCGTGATGGCGACCAGCGTAGCCCCGGCTGCGACGGAATTTTCCGCCACGTCCAGAACGTTCATTGAAAGTTCCTGCATATCGGCGCCCGCCTTTCGTGTCCGGTGTGGTGCGGTGAATGGTGTGCTTACCTCATCCTAACATAAGTATAAGCTCAATATTTTGCCAGGATCTCGTCGAGTTCGTCGCCCGTCAGGCGGCCGTATACATCGTCGTTGATCGTCATGACAGGGGCCAGGCCGCACGCGCCGATGCAGCGGCATGCGTCCAGGCTGAACTTGCCGTCTTCCGTGCATTCGCCGCCCGAAATATGCAGTTTTTCCTGCAGCTTCTCGTAGATCTTGCCGCTGCCCTTTACATAGCACGCCGTGCCCAGGCAAACGCTGATTTTGTATTCACCCTTCGGACAAAGGCTGAACTGCGAATAAAACGTGGAAATTCCATAAATTTCCGCCAGAGGTTTGCCCAGCGTATTGGCCACGATACGCTGCACCTCGATGGGCAGATACCCATAGATCTCCTGAGCCTTCTGCAGCGCCGGCATGGCCACGCCGGGCGTCGCTTTGTGCTCCTCGAGCCAGGCCACCAGTTCGGCTTCCTGCTCTTTTGTGCCCTTGAAGGGCACAGTGGAAAAGCGCCTCATATATAGTCCTCCCGTTTGTAAGTTGGGCCAGGTACGGGCAAACAAACCGTGCTTTGGCCCAGTTGTATTTGATTATAACAGAAATTTGTTAAAAAAACGACAAGTTAGCGGCTGCTACTTTATAGCGCAGATGTAGAATTTATGCGTAAAAAACTGTGCAGAAACACAACGGCAAAGCGGCCCGGCGCGCTTGTTTTCGGAACGGGTTTCCCGTATACTTAAGGTGAGCCCCTGTCACCAGGGCTGCTTATGCCGCCGCGCAGCCGCGCGGGCAGAAATGGAGTGGAAGCGCAATGACCATCAAGCAAGTAATGGAAACGCTGGACGCCGAGCTGCTGACGCCGGAGGCGGACCTCACCCGTGAGGTACACGCGGCCTGCGGCAGCGACATGATGAGCGACGTGCTGGCCTATGTGAAAGACCAGGCCGTGCTTGTCACAGGCCTGAACAACCCGCAGGTGGTGCGCACCGCGGACATGATGGACATGATCTGCATCGTGTTTGTGCGCGGCAAAAAGCCGGACGGCGCCATCCTGCAGCTGGCGGTGGACCGGGGCATCGCCGTGTTGGCTACAAAGCTGCCCATGTTCGCGGCGTGCGGCCTGCTGTACGAAAAAGGGCTGCGCGGGGGGATGGCGTGATGGACGCGATCCGCCTGCATTATACCGTGCCCGGGGACGATTTCACCCGTGCGGGGGAGGCCAGCGCCGATTTGAAGGCACGGCTGAAGAAGCTGGGGATCCCTGCGGACGCTGTGCGTAAGGTTGCCATCGCACTGTATGAGGGAGAGATCAACCTGGCCATCCACGCGGGCGGCGGCGAGATCGACGTGGCCGTTACCGATGAGAGCGTGGATATGACGCTGACGGATCAGGGCCCAGGCATCCCGGACATTGCCCTGGCCATGAGCGAAGGGTGGAGCACCGCGCCCGACGAGGTGCGAAGCCTCGGCTTCGGCGCGGGCATGGGCCTGCCCAATATGAAAAAATATTCAGATGAATTTGACATCCAGTCCACCGTAGGCGTGGGCACCACGGTGAAGATGCTTGTGAACATCGACTGAGGGACGTTTTTCGTTGCGGGGTGAAACGCAGCCGTGTCTCCAGGCGTTATTCTGTGTGTGGGGCTGCGGTGCTGCCGGCCGCTGCTGCGGGAGCAGCCGTGCCTTGATGCGGCGCTCTGTGCGAAGACGCGGGAAAGAAACGTTTCAAAGCGGACGGCCGTATGATACGGCCCGGCCGAAAGGAGGATGCCTTATGTTGTGGATCATGGTATTGGGAGCCGCGTGCGTTGTACTTGGCATATTCAATGCCGTCTGGGGCTTTGTGGAGGCGCTGATGCTTCGCCGCGCCCGCCGGGCGCCGGCCAAAGCGGAGGGCGTGGTGTGCGGCCTTGTGCGCCACCGCCTGCCGATGCGTTATGAAAAGCAGGGCGATGTTCCCAAAGTGGCGTACCAGTACTGGGGCCGCACTACAGCCAACGGTGCACATGGCTTTCTCAGTATCCCGCAGGCGATGACGCAGTGGAACTGGTACCCCTGCGTCCGGTTCACCGTGAACGGCGGGGAGACTGAATGGATCGCCACCGGAGGCAGCCGGGAAGGAGCGTGGCGCATCGGCCAGCGTGTGCAGGTGCTGTATGACCCTGCGCACCCCGGCGAATATGCGCTGGACGGAGACGCCGCTCCGATGCACGCTGTGCGTGCCGATTTCATATGGGCTGTGGTGCTTACCGCGGCAGGCGCCGCGCTGCTGGCGTTGTGTTTTATTTGAGGCCCGCCGCCGCGCGCGGCGGAGCATCTGAGGAAAGGAGGCGGCACGCTTGGAAAAATTCATTCACTCGGTCACCCTGGACAAGGACCTGTGCAAAGGGTGCATCAACTGCATCAAGCGCTGCCCCACCGAGGCCATCCGCGTGCGCGACGGCAAGGCGCATATCCTGGCCGAGCGCTGCATCGACTGCGGCGAGTGCATCCGCATCTGTCCGCATCATGCAAAGAAGCCGCTGTATGACCCGTTGACGATTTTGGATGATTTCAAATATACAATTGCTTTACCTCCGCCGAGTTTATACGGACAGTATAACAATTTGGAGGAGCAGGACGTGGTGCTGGCAGCACTTTTGGATATGGGCTTCGACGATGTGTACGAGGTGGCAAAGGCCGCGGAGCTTGTCAGCGACGCCACACGGCGCATTCTGCAGACAGGCAGCATCGAACGGCCTGTGATCAGTTCGGCCTGTCCGGCGGTGACGCGGCTCATCCGCGTGCGCTTTCCACAGCTCATCGACCATGTGCTGCCGCTGGTCGCGCCCATCGAGCTGGCCGCGCGCCTGGCCAAAAAAGAGGCCGTGCGCAGAACCGGCCTGCCGAAGGAGGACATTGGCTGCATTTTCATCACGCCGTGCCCGGCCAAGGTGACGGCCATCCATTCGCCCATCGGCTCGTCCCGCAGCGAGGTGGATGGCGCGGTGGCCATCAAGGAGGTGTACCCGCGTCTGCTGGCGTCCATGAAGCGTATCTCGCAGATGGATTATCTGGCCAGCGCCGGACGCATCGGCCTGGGTTGGGCCGAGAGCGGCGGCGAGGCCGCGGGCCTGATCTCCACCGACAGCTATCTTGCGGCGGACGGCATCGAGAACGTCATCCGCGTGCTGGAGGACCTGGAGGATGAAAAATACCGGGACCTGGACTTTGTAGAGCTGGACGCCTGTGCGGGCGGCTGCGTGGGCGGCGTGCTGCAGGTGGAAAACCCGTACATCGCAAAAGCGAAGATCAAACGCCTGCGGCGTTACGTGCCTGTGAGCAAGAACCATCTTTCGGGCAGCATTCCCACGGAGATGCTGTGGGACACAGACCTTACCTATGCTCCCGTACTGGAGCTGGGCGGTACGCGTACCGAACGGTTTGAGCGCTACAACCAGATGGAGGAGATCCTGGCCGAGCTGCCGGGGCTGGACTGCGGCAGCTGTGGGGCGCCCACCTGTGCCGCGCTGGCCGAGGACGTAGTGCGGGGCAAGGCTGCTGTAAACGACTGCACTGTTTTGATGCGCCGCCGCATGGAGGCCGTGCTCAAGGCGCTGGGAAAAGGGGAGTGACGGGATGACGACAAAAGAGCTTTCCGCTGCGTGCGGCTTCGCGCCCGCTGTGGAGGCAGAGACGCGGGAGATCGCGGGCATTTTTACGGGCGACCTGCTGAGCTGGGCGATGGGCCGGGCCAAGGAAGGCGACGCCTGGTTCACGGTGATGGGCAATGTAAATGCGGTTGCCGTGGCTGCCCTGGCGGACTGCGCCTGCATCGTTCTATGCCATGGCGCGGCGCTGGACGCGGTGGCGAAAACGCGGGCGGAAGAACAGGGAATCAATATTTTCACCACAGATCTGCCCGAGTTTGAGGCCGGCTTTGCGCTGGCCAGGGCAATGAAGCTGTGAAGAAAGAAGGAAAAAGCATGCGCTCGGTCAAAGTGATGCTGCTGGGCATCGGTCTCATCCTGGTGGGGATATTTTTCCGCCTTTGGAGCATCAGCTATGTATACAGTGAATTTGTCGTCCATCATCTGCCCATTGCGGCAGTGGCGGCCGGCGTGATCGCACTGGCGGCGGGAATGTTTTTCGTGGAGGACGGAGAAGGCTGACAGCGCTTTTACTCCGACTGTGAAAGAAAGCGGGGGATGGGGTTTTGCTGTATGACCTGCATATGCATTCCTGTCTTTCGCCCTGCGCCGAGGACGATATGACGCCCGCGAACATCGCCGGGCTGGCCAAGCTGGCGGGCGCGGAGCTGATTGCTGTGACAGACCACAACGCCGCGGACAATCTGCCGGCGGTACAGTGCTGCTGCAACGCATACGGCCTGCGCCTGCTGCCGGGCGTCGAGGTAAATACCGCCGAAGAAATTCATGTTTTGTGTTACTTCAAAACCGTGGATACAGCGCTGGAATTCGGCCGCTTGCTGTATGCCGCGCTGCCGGAGTTCCCGTATGATCCCGCCGTATGGGGCCGTCAGCTGGTGATGGATGAAAACGACGAAGTGCTGCGCACTGTGGACAAACTGCTGACGGGCGCGGTGTCGATGGATATTTACGAGGTAAAGGCCGCCTGCGAGGCGCTTGGGGGCGTTGCTGTGCCCGCGCATGTGGAAAAGGACAGCTACGCGCTGCTTTCAGTACTTGGTTTTTTGCCGGAGGATCTGCCCTTTGCAGCCGTTGAGCTGCACGACGCTTCCCGTTTGGGCGGCCTGGTGGAGAAAGGGCTGCTGCCCGCTGGGCTGGAGGTGCTGTCCTCGTCGGACGCGCACCGCATGGAGGATGTGGCGTGCAGCCTGCATGCGCTGGCGGCGGATTCTGTGCTGCGCAGGCTGCTGTAACGTGGGATTTGACACCTGTCCCGATGGAATGGAATAGGGATTTGCTTGTATTTGAAATGCTTTTGCCGTACCTTAAAAGGGGTAGGGAGGCGGTAAAATGAAGCCTGCACAGAAACTGAAGGGCGCGCGGCTGGAGGCGGGCCAGACACAGGAAAGAGACGACGCGTCTTTGCTGGCGCACCGGGAGGAAAGCAAGGATGCGGTGAAAAGCCGCCGGGCGTTTTTACGGTTTGTTTTGGTTACGGTGTATCTTGTGGTCTGGGGGGTGTCTGTTCTTGCGTTTTGGATGGGCGGCAGAACGGATGCAATGGGGTACTCGCTGGTGGTATTTTATGCCGTTCTCCCGTTGAGCACGCTGGTGCTGTCCTTTTTCATCGGATGCGGCCGGGCGTGGGACGGCTGCAAACGGACAATGCTGTTCTTTTTTGGAGCGATGAGCATGCTGGGGCCTTATGTGACGTTCAGCCTGAGCAATATGGCCTCGTTTCAAAAATTCAATCTGCCGGAGCTGTCCGCCTTTCTGCCCGGATTGCTGTGCGCGGTTGCCGGTATGGCGGTGGGTGCGGCAGTGCGGGCTGCCAAAAGGAAACGGGCAAAGCGGTAGAGCCGCCGTGCCCGCGTTATCCGGGCATGAAAAAACCGCAGCGCCAACAGGCGCTGCGGCTCCATGTTTTGTTGTGTTCTCAATGCAACTTGCGTTTTTGGAAGCATTTGGGGTATACACCCCGCTTTAAAACTGCATGGGTCTTGGTTCCTTTCCCGTATTTCCGAAACACAGGCTTCTGTATCTCTTACTTTTGAAAAAGTTCCCGAGAACACTTGCTTAGTGCATTGGTTCCAATACCTTTCGTCGTATTTATTTTGTTTTACCAGATCGTTTGCTTGGTTGAAACCGTATTCCTTGGAAAGAATTCGCTTTGCTTCCGGAATGCCGTCTTTTTAAAAGGCGCCTTTCGTAGGATCATTGCTGTTTCTTTTGCCGGGATCTCAAAACCTGCATAGAGCTCTTTCTTTACAAAGCCGCTTTGCGCAAAGCCACTGGCTGTGCTTTTTATCCGTGCAAGGCGCATATCCTCTTGAGACGAAACCTTGCTAAAAACGTTTGGCTGCCGCATCTCCTGCGGTTTCTCGTCCCGCAACACCGGGCACCAAACTGCATCTAATCGAATCTGACTTTAGCGGTTCGTCCGAGTTACACGCCCTGCACCGACTGCACGGGTTCTTCAGTCGAGTACATGGGACTCACTCCTTTCCTTCTGTCTTTATTATAACCGCTTGCACCGTGTTTTTCTATTGGCAAAGTGCATGGAGTTTTGTGCTGCTTTATTGACAAATCGCTCAAAATAGGCATTGACGAAGGCAAAGAAAACCAGCATAATAGATAATAAGAAAGAAAAGAAACAAAATAAACGGCGGAGGCGGGAAGATGATCACAGTAAACGGGGACTGGTTCGCGCTGGAAACGGCCAACACGGGCTATTATCTGGGCGTGCGCGGCGGCCTTGTGGAAAACCTGCATTACGGCGCGCGGGTACGCGTGGAAAATTCCGTGCCCCTGCGGGAAAAAACGGATATCGGATATGGCGGCGACGTGGTGTACCGGGCTGAGAGCGCACCGCTTTCGCTGGAGCATCTGTGTCTGGAGCTGTCGCCGCTGCAAAAGGGAGATTATCGTGCCCAGAGCCTTTCGCTCGTGATGCCGGGCGGCGCGCGTACGGCGGATTTTTCCTTTGTATGCGCCCGCAGGCTGGAGGGAAGTGTCCCGCCGGAGGGCATGCCTGCGGCCCGGGGCGGAGCAGAGACGCTGGCGCTGGACTTTTCCACGCCGGAGGGCGTGGCTGTCACGTTGTTTTATACCGTGTACCCGGACTGCGACGTCATCACGCGGCGCCTTTGTATAAAAAACGGCGCAGACGCGCCTGTCACGCTGGAAAAGGCGCTCAGCTATCAGCTGGACCTGCCCGGCTGCGATTATGTGCTCTCCACATTTCCAGGCGCGTGGGCGCGGGAGCGCCACGAAGCGTGCGTTCCGCTTACGCCCGGAGCGCATGTGTTCGGCAGCACCACCGGTGCGTCGTCGGCATTTTGCAACCCGTTTTTCATGCTGTGCGCGCCGGACGCGACGGAATTCAACGGCGACGCATATGGCTTCAACCTTGTTTATTCCGGGAGCCATATGGGCTGTGTGGAGGTGAGCCCCTGGGGGAAAACGCGCGTGGCCGCGGGCATTCAGCCCGAAGGCTTTGCATGGACGCTGGCGCCCGGTGAACGGTTTGAAACGCCCGAAGCCGTGCTCACCTTCAGCCGGGCGGGCAAAAACGGCATGAGCGCAAACCTGCATGCTTTTGTGCAGGAGCACATCGTGCGCGGCAAATGGGCAAAAAAAGACCGCCCCGTGCTGCTGAACAACTGGGAGGCCACCTATTTCGATTTTAACGAGCGCAAACTGCTCTCACTGGCAAAGGACGCGGCGAAGCTGGGGGCGGAGCTGTTCGTGCTGGACGACGGATGGTTTGGCGCACGGGACAATGACGCAAAGGGCCTGGGCGATTACACCGTCAACCGCAAAAAGCTGCCCGGCGGCCTTGCAAGCCTGGCGGAAAAGGTACACGCTCTGGGGCTGCTGTTTGGTTTGTGGTTCGAGCCGGAGATGGTGAACGCGGATTCCGGCCTGTTCCGCGCCCATCCGGACTGGATCGTCCAAACGCCGGGCAATGTTCCCGCCACGGGCCGCAACCAGTATGTGCTGGATCTGTGCCGCGCCGAGGTGCAGGACTATATCATTGCGAACGTGAACGCCACGCTGGCAAGCGCGCCCATCGACTATGTCAAATGGGATATGAACCGTCATATCTCTGACAATTACAGCCCCGCTCTGGCGGAGCAGGGACGCTTTTCCCACAGCTATATCCTGGGGCTTTACCGCGTGCTGCAAAGCATCGTGGAGCAAAACCCGGATGTGCTGTTCGAGGGCTGCTCCTCGGGCGGCAACCGGTTCGATCTGGGCATCCTGTGTTATATGCCGCAGATCTGGACCAGCGACGATACAGACGCTTACGAGCGGCAGCTCATTCAGGCGGGCACCAGTTATGGCTACCCACCCAGCGTGATGGGCTGTCATGTCTCGGCTTCGCCCAACCACCAGACGGCGCGCACCAGCCCCATCGAGAGCCGGTTTAATGTGGCGGCTTTCGGTGTGCTGGGCTATGAGCTGGATCTTGGCCGGCTCACACCGGCCGAGCAGAAGGCCGTGGCGGCGCAGATCGCTTATTATAAGGCGCATCGCCGCCTGTTCCAGTACGGCCGTTTTTTGCGGCTGTGCCCGCCGTTCGGAAAAAACAAATGCGAGTGGATGATGCTTGCGCCGGATGGAAGCGAGGCCGTGGTGGGCGAGTACCTGCATCTGCTGCGGCCCAACGCGGAAAAGCCGCCCCTGCGGCTGGCAGGCCTTGCGCAGGATGCTCTGTACGAACTGGAGGTTCGGCCGCAGGTCGTCGACGTGCGTACCTTCGGCAGCCTTATCAACCAGATACTGCCCGTGAAGGTGAATGCGGGCGGCCATTTGATGCACGCGGTGGCCGACCGCTACATGATGCCCTGCGAGACGGAACGCTATGCTGCTTACGGCGATCTGCTCATGTACGCGGGCATCCGGCAGAAGCAGGCGTTCACCGGCACGGGCTACAATGAAAACGTGCGCCTGATGCCGGATTTCTCGTCCCGCGTTTATTATTTGCGCCGGGTGGACGCCGCGCTGCGGACGAACGGGGAGGAGGGCGCGCTGTGACGGTGCTGGTGGATGCGGACGCCTGCCCGGTGAAGCGGATCATCGTGGAGGAGGCCAGGCGGCGCGGCGTGCCGGTGACCATGCTCACCGACACGAGCCATGTGCTGCGCGAGGATTACGCCGCTGTGGTCACGGTGGAAAAAGGCCGGGACAGCGTGGACTTCAAGCTTGTAACGCTGTGCGGGGCCGGGGATGTGGTGGTAACGCAGGACTACGGCGTGGCGGCCATGGCTCTGGGCCGCGGCGCGCGATGCTTGAATCAGAACGGCCTTCTTTATACAAACGGTAATATAGAACAACTGTTATACACACGGCATGAAAACGGAAAAGCGCGGCGGCGCGGGCATTATACGCCCGTGCCAAAGCGTACGCCGGCCGACGACGAAGCTTTCCGCCGCGCGTTGAGCGCAATGCTGGACGAAGGGAAGAAAAACGAATGAAAGCACACATCAACCAACAGGCGGCCCGGCCGCTGGCGCTGCTGTACGGTCTGCCCGAATCCACGGAAACGGGCCGGGGCGTGCGCGCGGCGTTGGAGGAACAGGGCTTTTCATCCAAGGAGATCGCGCCGGAGCAGCTGCTCCAGCCGGTGGGCGCTTTGGCGGGCCTAGGCGGGAAAGCCGCTCCGCTTTACAGTGGGGAAGCGCCGGATGCGCAGCTCCTTCTCATGAGCAATTTTACCAGCCCTCAGCTCAATGCGGTGCTGGACGCACTGCGGGAAGCGGGCGTGCACGTTCCGCTGAAAGCCGTTGTGACGAAGCACAACAAGACATGGAGCGTGCTGGCACTGCTGGAAGAGCTGCAGCGCGAGCGCGAAGCCACGCGCCGTTTTGAAAACGCACCCCCGCAGGGGCGGCAACAGGAAGGGGAAATATAGTATGGATTTTGCACCCATCATCGCCGATGTGAAGGCCGCGAAGTGCGCGGGCTTCCGGTACCAGCGCGCCGGGCACCAGCGCTACCGCGACCGCGTCACGGTATACCGGGACGGCCGCCTGCTGTTCGAGCGCTTCTGTTATGGCGAAGCAGCGGGCCTGGTGTTCAAGCTGTGGGCGCCGGGCGCGGACGATACCGGCGTGCCTCAATGGGATTTTTCAAAATGCAATGTCACCAACGCCCGGGACGAGGTGCCGCACCAGCTGACGGGCGCGGGGCAGGGGGGGCTTGTGTTTGACGGCAGGCCCGCGCGCTGGGAGTGTGTGGACAAGCTGAAAAACGATAAGGCCAACGGCTATGGCGGCCCGGTGAATTTCTTCAAAAATCTGTTCGGCGGCCGGAAATAGAGCGGCGGCGCGGCTGGATGGCCGCATCCATACTGTGAAAAAAGGAGTGTCCCGATGGACGGGAACGCGCAAAAGGAAACATGCCGTGCGCCTGCGCCGGGCCCCGACGGCTTTGTACCCGCACGCCCGCGTGTGGTTCTGGCACTGGCTGTTCTGGTGCTGGCGGGCATGGCGGGCTTTTGTCTGGCGCTGTACCATTCGCTGACGGCGGTGAGGCCGGTGGACCCGGCGGATTATCCAGGCGCGGCGCCGGAGGGGTTCCGCTGGGAAGCGGCGGTGTCGCGGGAGGATGGCCGCGCCGTGTTCACAGGCTGGGCCTATGTGGAGGGAGAGCCGTTTCCGGATGTGGATATCCGTGTGGTACTGTATCATGCGGAAGACGGCGCTTATTACAGTATTCCCACGCAGATGACGCCGGATGAAGCGGCCACCGCGGCAGTGGCGGACGGGCGCGGCTATGCCCTGGGCGGTTTCACGGCGGTCGTTCCGGAAAAGGTGCTGGCACATCCGCTTGCGGAATATGAGATCTGTATCGCCTACCGCGTCGGCGGCTTTGACTTTTTGGCCTCCACGGGCAAAACAGCGGAGGTGACGGGATGAACATGCTTCGGCGGTCGGTGGGCCGCGCTGTGCGCAGCCGAATCGTTCCGTACGTGGCGCTGTATGCGGTATTGCTGGCACTGCACCTGCAATTTACGCTGGGCACCGGTGACGATCCTATGTATGCCGCCATGCTGGACCAATACTCGCTGGCGTATTTTTCGCTGTGGCATTACTATACCTGGTCGGCCCGGACGCTGATCGAGGCGGTGGTGTGCATCGTGGAGGCGCTGCCCGCAATAGTGTGGCGCCTGGCGGACCCTCTGTGCATCACGCTGTGCGCCGCGTGCATCGTGCGCCTTGCGCGGTTGGAAGACCGCCCTGCGGGCCGCTGGGCCGTTTGCGGGCTGGCGCTGTGCTATCCGTGGCAGGATATGAGCAGCGCAGGCTGGGTGTGTACCACGCTGGTGTTCGTGTGGCCTTTGCTGGCGGCATTGGCGGCGCTGCTGCCGCTGGGGGAATCTCTGCGGGGAAACAGGCCGCGGGCATGGCAGTGTGCCGCGGCGCTGCCGCTTACCCTGTACGCCGCCAACATGGAGCTGCTGGCGGGTCTGCTGACGCTTCTGCTGCTGGCATACCTGGCCTGGTGCCTGTGGGCGCATCGCCGGCCCCATTGGCTGGCGTGGGCGCAGCTTGGGCTGTGCGCGGCCAATATCGTTTATGCACTCACCTGTCCGGGCACAGCGCTGCGGTACGGCAATGAGGTGACATCCTGGTTTCAGGATTACGGCATGCGTTCCCTGTGGCAGAATTTTGAGCTGGGGATCTCTGCTGCCATGTCCCGGATGGTGCTGGAGCCGCATCTTCTGTTCTTTGTATTCTGCGTGCTTCTGGCGTGCGCCGTCTGGGCGCGGTACCGCCAGCCGCTTTACCGGCTGTTCAGCCTGTTCCCGGTAAGTGCCGCGCTGGTGCTGGGTGTGCTGGGCGGGCCGCTGCGTGCGCTGGCGCCGCGTCTGTCGTTTTTTGCCGATGCGGTGACGGAAAAGGGGACGCTCACACCGCTCAACGCGTGGACGCTGAAACGCTGGCTGCCGTTTTTACTGTTGTGCGCTGTGCTGTTCGCCTGCGCGCTGGAGCTGTACCTGGCGCTGGGGCATGGGGCGGCGGCTTACGCGGGCGTTGCGGTCTATCTGTCGGGGTTCGCGTCTTACGGCGCCATGGGCTTTTCGCCGTCCATCTGGGCGTCGGGCGCGCGTTCGGGTTTCTTCTTTGCCTTCGCTTTGGTGGCCGCGGGCGCGCTGGTGCTGCGCGCGCTGCCGGAGAAACGGATGCCGTGGCGGGTGTTCGGTTGTACGGCAGCCGTGTGCGCGCTGGCGCAATGTCTCTCGCTCCTCGGGGCATAGGGCTGTTTTTGGGGGGAGGAACGACCGATTTTTGATGCTGAAAATATTTAAGCCGGGCCGTAAAAACGGCCCGGTTTTTTTGAGGGATGGTGAATTATACTATCAAGTGCAACACTTTAGGGGAACAAAAAGAAGTCCATACAGAACCCTGGTAGAATGAAGTTACCACACCACCAAACCACCGGAGGGAACTGTATGAACTATCATCATCTTACCATAGAAGAGCG
>NZ_JAFOIN010000079.1:0-17717 GCF_017421385.1 Ruthenibacterium sp.
CGCGAAGCGGCCTCGGCAAAACCGCACTTGCTGCGGTTTTGCATGTTTCAATGTCCCCAGGCCCATGCGCGCCAGCGCATCCGCGTGTGCTGCGCACACGCGCAGCCGCAGCAGCGGCGAGCCTGAGATTATTATGCCACAAGCGTCACGTTTTCGCAACGCCGAACTGCGGTTCTATTTTTATAGAAAAGGAGCCTGTCCCATGTACGATGTAACGACCGCGAAGCTGTTCCTGCTGGATATGGACGGCACGTTTTATCTGGATGATACGCTGCTGCCCGGCGCGCTGGAGTTTCTGGCACTGTGCCGCGCCACCGGACGGCAGTTTGCGTTTTTAACGAACAATTCCTCCAAAAGCAAAGCAGACTATCTTGCGAAGCTCACGCGCCTGGGCGCGGACGTTACCGAACATGACATTTTCACTTCCGGTGATGCAACGCTGCTGTATTTGGCGGAAAACGGGTTTCCCAAAGATATCCTGCTCATCGGCACGCCCAGTCTGGAGGCGCAGTTCGCGGCGGAAGGCTACACAGTGCGGGCTGCGAAGCCCCGCGCCGTGGTGCTGGGCTTCGACACCACCATCACCTATGATAAACTGAGGCTGCTGTGTGACGCTGTGCGCGCCGGCCTGCCCTACATTGCGACACACCCGGATTACAACTGCCCGGTCGCAGGAGGCTTTATCCCGGACATCGGTGCGGTGATCGCCTTTGTAAAAGCAAGCACCGGGCGGGACCCGGATGCCGTCATCGGGAAGCCAAATGCCTACATCGCCCGCGCCGCTGCACACAAATACGGCGTTTCTCTGGAAGACGTATGCATGGTGGGCGACCGCCTTTACACCGATATTGCACTGGGCGCCTGCGGCTGCGGCACCGCGCTGGTGCTGTGCGGTGAAACAACGCCGGAGGCGCTGGCCGCAAGCAGCGTCACGCCCGGCGTCGTGTGCGCCGATTTGGCCGCGTTGGGCAGACTGCTGTAGCCGGTGCGGTCCAATATACCACCGGGAGGACTGCTGTCATGGAATACGCGCAGCGCATCGGCGCACGCATCGCGCGCCTGCGCACAGAAAAGCATCTTACACAGGGACAGCTTGCCCAGGCCGCAGGCGTGCCGCGCGACGCGCTCGCCCGCTGGGAAGCCGGCGGCGGGCTGCCGGGCAGAGCTGAGCTGACGGCTCTGGCCCGGCCGCTCGGCACGACGGCGGCGGCACTTCTGAACGCGGACGAAGACGAACCGGACGAAGCGCCCGTCGGCTTCCTTACATTTCCGCGTACCGAGCAGGCATGGCGCGCCCAAGCCCGCTGTATGCGCGGCAGCGGGCCGCGCACGGCCTATGCGCTAGCGGCGCTGTGCTGTACCGTCTGCGCTGCTTTGAGCCGCGCCTGGCTGTTCGGCTCCGTGCGTATGGCCTGCACCGGCTTTTTTCTGGCCGCGGCTGCATTTTGTCTGTGGGGCTGTGCGGACGGCCCGCTGCGGCTGCGGCTGCGGGCCGCCTGCAAAGGAGATTTTGCGGCCGTTCAGGCAGCCGTATACCCCACCCACTGCCGCTGGCATCAAAACGGAGAGCCTTACCGGCTGGAGCACGCCGACTTGATGGGTGCCTGGGAACTGCCCGACGGGTTCGTGCTTCAATGGGAAGGCCCTCCCCTCTTTGTCCACCACAGCGACGCACAAGCTGTGCGGTATATCCTTTCCCGCTCCTACGGCGTGCCGTACCGCGTCCTCAGGCCCCGGCGGGAGCCGTTTTGGGCACTGTGCGCCTGTACGGCGGGCCTGGCAATCTCCCTCTGGCTGAGCGGCGGCGGTCTGCGGCTCCTGCGGCAGAGCTTCGCCCCCTCTGCACCGCTGCCGGATGCTCCGCAGTCTGCCGCCGTACCGGATTTTTCCAGCACAAACGGCCCTTGCTTTGCCGCCGCGGACGGAGGCGTTTGGTTCACGGCGGGGCACGGCTCCGCTGTTTCGCCGGAAACGACCCGTGCTCTCTTTACCGGGGCAGGCCGCATTTTGGCCGCTGAAACCGGCTCCAAGGTGCAGGCTGTACTGTATGCGTCCGGCCCGCTGGATTGCAGTGTCAGCGTCACGCCGGACGAAGGCGTCACATGGTTCGGTCAGTCCCTTACCGCGCTGGACCGTCCTGTCGAATACGCAAAGCTGGAGTTTCTGACGCCGGAGCTGGGCTTTGCGGCGGTGGGCACGCAGCATTCCCCGGGCGGCGGCGAGGAAAAATATGCTTTTTTCATCCATAACGGCGGGCAAAGCTGGACGGCATTCGGCGCCCTGCCGCACTTCGGCACCTCCCACATCCTCAGCGGTTTTTCCATGACGCCGGACGGCACGGCGTTTCTCACTCTTGCCACAGGTCCAGAGGAAAACTGGCCCCTGCTCTACTGCAGTGCAGACAGCGGAGCCTCCTGGCAGACGGCGGAGCTGCCCTGGGACGACTGTGCGCTTGCATACCTGAACCACCTGTCCCGCGCGGAGCAGCGGCCCGAGGGCTTTTATGTTCTTCTGACGCAGTTGCCGTACAGCGGCGGGAACGCCGCCTTTTTCGCCCCAACGGCGCAAGGGCCGTGGAGCTATGCCGGAGATGCCATCCCAGATGCATGATCCACGCCTGCAAAGGGACGGGCCCCGTGCCGGATGCATCAACCGCATCAGCACGAGGCCCTTTTTTCAGGCAATGCTCCCGCCTGTTATTTCAGTGTTTTTTCCAGATTGGCCATGATGTCTGCCGCACCCTCGCTCATCACAAGTACGATTTCTCCGCCGGGCAGCGTTTTGATCAGCGCGCCCTTGGCAACCTCGTACTGGTCGGCCAGATAGTTTTCAAACGACTTGCGCTGCAGCGAAACATAGCTTTCCACCGCAGCCTGCACGGCTTCGGCCTGGCCTTCGGCAGGCTTGAACACACCGATGGCGTAGGCCCGCACATTCATCATCGACATGCTGAAGGCGTACGCATCCAGCGTTGCGGGATCGATGCCCATGGTGTCCAGCATCATCTGGATGCTGGACGCCGCATCCTCGGCGGACATATCGTTGGGATTCACGGCCAGCATCGGCTCACCGCCCGCGTCGCCGCAGGCGATCTCGGAATACTCATTGTCCTCGGCCGGACGCGCGTCACGGATGGCATAGGCGTAGCGCTGGCCCTCGCTCATCGTGTCCCCGGCCCCGCCGGACGAAACGGACGCGGAACCCGAAACGGAACCCGAGCCGGAGGCGGCAGGCGTAGATACGGCAGAGGAACTGCCGGAATTCGTGCCCGGCAGCTTTGGCCCGCAGGCGGCAAGGGCAAGGCAGAGCGCGGCGGCAAGCGCCAGCGCGGAAATACGGTACAGTCGGTTCATGTTTGTTTCTCCTTACAGTTTGTAATACTGGCAAAGGCGGCCGCACACCAGGCGGCCTTTGCTATGAAGTATACCCCGCAGCCCTGCCAAAAATTGCACGCGGGGCAAAATTTCTCTAAAAAAGGCAAAAAAGGGGCGCAAAAGCGCCCCATACCGGCCAGGCCGCAGGTTCTTTCACTTATACTTCGGCGCGGGGTGATAAAATTCGAAAATCACCGCGTCGTTTTCCGCTTCTTTCGCGTTTATATCGTCTTCGGGGCGCACGGTCCAGCATACGCGGATGGCGCCCATTGCCTCCGCCAGACGGGCGGTCCATGGCTTTTTGCCGGGGCCATAAGCGATAAACTGCGGGCGCGCCAGCACGTTGGTGAACAGGCAGCCCAATGCGAATGCCAGCGGCTTCGGCTCATCCCGAAACGAGGCGGGCGCGTCGGAAAGCTGTCCCCGCAGCACATCCTTCGCATTTTTCCGGAACCAGCGCACGATGCGCGGGTCAAAGCTCTCGATGCAGTAGGGGCCGTTGTACGCGCGCATCAGCGCCAGCCCCTTTTCGCAAAGCTCGTCGTTGCGCCGCCCCGTCTTGAGTTCAATGATCATGGGCGTTCTGCCGCCCATCACTTCAAACACCTCCGTCAGCAGGGGGATCGTCTCCTGTGTGCCGCACAGACGCATCCCGCGCAGCTCCTCGAATGTAAATTCGTCCACACGGCCGTGCACGCCGCACACACGGTCCAGCGTGTCGTCGTGGAACACCACGACCTGCCCGTCCCTGGAGAGCTGGATATCCAGCTCCACGCCGTAGCCGGCCTCCGCCGCCGCGCGGAACGCGGGCAGGCTGTTCTCCGGCACCGTCTTATCCTTCGTATGCAAGCCCCGGTGCGCGTGGTTTACGCCGTACACCAGCTGCTTTTGCGCCTCGCCGTAGCGGCCCGGCCGCAGAAAAAGCCACAGCAGAACGATGCACACGGCCAGAACCCACAAAAATACCGCCATTCAAGATCATCCCATTTCCCGGCGCATACGCGCCGCGTGATCCGGCCCTGCAGGCAGGGGCCTCCGGGGAGGCGCGCCGGTCCTATCTGCCATTTTACCGCGCTCCGCCCGCGCCGTCAATCGGCAGGGACGCATGCGTAAAACATTTTCACAAATTTGACATATCGGCGCTGTAATATGCTACTATAAGAAAAACGAAAAAACCATCTGCTGCCGAAAACGAGGTGTTTGTTATGGCAAAAATTTTGATCGTAGACGACGAGCCGCGCATCCGCGAGCTGATCCGCGAGCATTTGGAGCACGAAGGCTTCCAGTGCGAAGAGGCCACCGACGGCTCCGCCGCTCTGGCGGCGCTGGCCGCCTCCGGAGCGGACCTTGTGATATTGGACATCATGATGCCGTTTGTGGACGGTATGACCTGCCTGCGCGAGATGCGCAAGCGCAAAATCGACACGCCCGTCATCATGCTGACGGCACGCGGCGAGGAATACGACAAGCTTGCGGGCCTGGAGGGCGGCGCGGACGATTATGTGGTAAAGCCGTTCAGCCCGCGGGAGCTGGTGGCCCGCGTAAAGGTGGTCCTGGCGCGCACCATGCCCAAAACGCAGGAGGGCGGCGAAAGCTTTGTATTCGGGGACCTTGTCATAGACACTGCCTCCCACAGCGTGAAGATCGCCGGGGAGGAAGCTCCCCTTACGCCCAAGGAATTCGATCTTCTGGTGTTCCTTGTATCCAATAAGGGCTTGGCGCTTTCCCGGGAAAAGATTTTGCAAAAGGTGTGGAACTACGACTATTACGGCGAGGACCGCACCGTGGATACCCATGTCAAAATGCTGCGCAGCCACCTGGGCAAATACCGCGACAACATCGTGACGGTATGGGGCATCGGCTATAAATTTGACCCCGATGTGAGGCCCGGAAAATGAAGCAGGACAAGCGCCCCGCGGGCGCGGCCGTAAAAAAGCGGCGTTTTTTCAATAGGATCAGCCGCAAGCTGATGCTGTTTGTTGTGCTGATGAGCATGGTGCTGCTGGCGCTGGTGTGGCTGCTGAGCGTAAAGCTGCTGGAGCCCATGTACAACCGGCGCGTGCTCGCGGATCTGAACCATGCGGCGGACGTCTATTCCGCCATCATTGAAAAATACGGCAAATTCGAGAGCTTCGACAAGAGCGGCGGCGTTCATATTCCCTCAGACATGATGGAGGAGATCATGGACAACCGGGGGCTGCTGGCCGGAAAATGCTTTGAGGTAGCCGGAACAGACTGCAAGGTCCTGCTGCATCTTCACCAGCTGCAGTCCGACCAGTGCCTGCTGCATCCCAATCCGCTGAGCCAGCTTATGGAATATTCAGAGCCGCAGTGGAACAGCACCGCAGCCGTCAACCTGCGGGCCACGACCTTCGTACTGGGAGACCTGAACTTTACTCTGCCGGACTCCCGCATCCTGCCCGGCCTGGAAAGCACCTCCGGCACCCGGCAGATGGTGGTGTGCCGCAACATCAACAACCAGTATTCTCTCATCCTCTCCACAGACCTGGAGCGTGTGGGCCAGGCCGCCGACGTCATCAGTGCGCAAATGCCCATCATTGCCGCCGTGCTGCTCATCGTCAGTATTGCGGGTGCTTATGTATTCAGCCGCTGGTTCACAAAACCCATCTCGGCCATTTCCCGCGCCGCGCGGGAGATGGCACGCGGCAATTACAAGGTGCGCGTCACGCCCCAGGCGGATGACGAGCTGGGCGCGTTGGCCGGGGATTTCAACACCATGGCCCGGGAGGTGGGCCGCACCTCGGAGCTGCAGCGGGACCTCATCGCCAATGTCAGCCACGACCTGCGCACGCCGCTGACGCTCATCAAGGGCTATGCCGAGACGGTACGCGACCTGACGGGCGACAACAAGGAAAAGCGGGACGAACAGCTCTCGGTCATCGTGGACGAGACCGACCGCCTCTCCGGCCTTGTGAACAGCGTGATGGAGCTTTCCAAATATTCCTCCGGCACCGAAAAGCTCAATCCCGTCCAGTTCGACCTGGCACAGCTGTGCGACGAAGTGGCCTACCGCTACCAGAATATCTGTGAGCAGAGCGGCTACACCCTCACGGTAGATGCTGCCGACCCCTGTACCGTAACGGCAGACCCGGACATGATGAGCCGTGTGGTGCACAATCTGCTGGCGAACGCCATCCATCATATCGGGCCGGACGGCTGTGTGGCGCTGCGCGTAAAACCGCAGCCGGACGCCGCCGTGCGGGTAGAGATTGAGGACCACGGCGCGGGCATTGCCAGGGAAGATCTTCCCTATATCTTTGACAAATACTACCGCTCCCGCGCGGACGCCGGCAAGGTCGGCACAGGGCTGGGGCTTTCCATCACAAAGGCCATCCTCATCAACCACGGCTTTCCCTTCGGTGTGGACAGCGAACCCGGCAAGGGCAGCATTTTCTGGTTCGTCGCTCATTGAGCCGGATATTTTTCTCTGTAAAAAAGGGACCTCCCGCACCCGCGGGAGGTCCCTTTTATTTTCCATTAAAATGCCCATTCTCCGTTTTCAAAGATCTTCACGTTCTCTCCCGTTCTGGTGGTACCCGTAATGGTCATATCCGGCGCGCCCACCATCACGTCCTCGTGGATGATGCTGTCGTTCACACCGTGGGCCAACAGTTCCTGCTTCGTCATGGCCGTACCGCCCTTTACAGTGCCGGGGTAACCCTTACCGAAGGCGATGTGGCAGGCCGCGTTCTCGTCGAACAGCGTATTGTAGAACAAAATGCCCCGCCGGTTGATGGGGCTGGACGCCGGCACCAGCGCGATCTCGCCGATGCGGCGGGAGCCTTCATCGGTGTCCAGCAGCTGGCCCAGCAGCGCCTCGCCGCTTTGGGCCGAATGCTCCACCACTTCGCCGTCCTTGAAGGTGACGGAAAAGCCCTCAATGAGGTTGCCGTTGTACACATAGGGCTTGGTGCCCTTTACAACGCCGTTTACGCGCAGACGGTGCGGCGCGGTGAACACTTCCTCGGTGGGGATATTTGCGATGAATGTGTAGCCCTCGGGCGTACGGCTTTGAGCGCCCTCCCACACATGCCCGTCCGCAAGGCCGATGGTGAGGTCTGTGCCGTTGGCGCTCTGCAGCCGGATGCTGTCCAGGTCCAGCGCATTCATGCGGTCGCGCCAGGCGGTCATTTTTTTCACATGCGCCTGCCACTCGGACACCACATTGCCGTTTTTCACGCGGCACACGTCGAAGATAGCGTCCCAAAGCATTTCCTGAGCCTCATCCTCCGCCGCGCCGGGAAATACCTTTCCCGCCCACGCGGCGCTTGGGATCGCCACGATGCTCCACTGCACCTTGTCGCTCATGGTATAGCTGCGCCACTCCTCCTGCGCCTTCATAGCCGCCTGGTTTGCGCGGTCGATCTTTTCCATATCAAGCCCCTTGTAGATCTCCGGGTCCCGCGCGGAAATGGACAGCATGCACGCGCCGCCCTCACTCTCCACATAATCGAGATAGCTGCGCTGGAGCCAGGGCTTCACATCCTCCAATACCTCCACGGCGGTATGCTCCATTTTAATGCGGGACAGCTTTTCGTCCGAATAGTGCACCACCACTTCCTTCGCGCCCGCAGCGTAGGCCGCCTCGGCACAGGCCCGGGCGAAAAAAGCCCCCTCGATGGGCGCACGGATGATGAGCGTCTGCCCCGGCTGGGGGTTGACGCCGATCTTTACGGCAAATTCCGCATACTGCTTCACCAAATTCATATCCATTTTCATTTTCTCCAAATCATCAGGATTTCCGCGCGCCGCGCGGCGGTCTGCTTCGTTATATGCTTTGCTCCAGCCGGGTGAAAAATTCCACCGTCTTGGCAATCTCACGCACCGGGATACGCTCGTCGTTGTTGTGGATCAGCCCCCGCTGCTCTTTGGAGAGCGCCATGGCGCTGAACTTGTATACGTCCCGGCAGATGGCGCTGAAATGACGGCTGTCGGAGCAGGCCATCATCAGGTACGGCGAGACGATGCTGCCCTGCCATGTGTCGCCCACTGCCTTGGCCAGCGTCTCCCAGTTCGCATCCTCCGCGGAGGCATACGGGCTGGCATTCTGAGCGTATGTTACCTTGACCTCCACCTTATCGTTGCGAATGACGTCTTTCAGGTGCTGCGCCGCACTTTCCGGCGTATCCAGATTGACAAGCCGCAGGTTGACGCCCGCCGACGCCTCGGTGGGCAGCACGTTGATCTGCTTGGAACCCTGCGCCGTGGTGAACGCCATGGTGGTGCGCATCATCGCGCCCAGCTCGCCGCCCAGCCTGCCCGCCAGAAGCGGCAGCAGAGGCCCAAACAGCCACAGATTCGCAAATACCAGCCGCAGGCCGAAAGGCGCATACGGCCCCACGTTTTGGAACAGCGCGCGCACGGGCGCCGTCAGATGCGCCTTGAACTGGTGTTTTTCGCAATCGGCCACGGCCCGGCACAGCATGCCCAGCGTGGAGGGCACGGCCGGCGTGCTGGCATGGCCGCCGGCGGCACGCGCCGTCAGCTCCACATTCATAAAGCCTTTTTCTCCGATGCCCACCACCGCGATGGGCTGCTTGACGCCGGGGAATACGCCGTCTACAACGGCGCCGCCTTCATCCACCACCATTGCGGGCCTGACGCCCCGCTCCTTCAAATATTCCACGATGGCCGGTGCGCTCGGCCCGCTCACTTCCTCGTCGCCTGAGAAAGAAAAGTACACGTCGTTCCGGGGCACAAAGCCCTCGCTCATCAGCCGTTCGGCCGCCTCCAGAATGCCCAGCAGCGTGATTTTCGTGTCCAGCGTACCGCGCCCCCACAGCTCGCCGTCAAACACCTCGCCGCAGAAAGGCGGATGCTTCCACCCCGCTTCGTCTACAGGCACTACGTCATAGTGCGCCATCAGGACAACGGGAGCGGCGCTGCTTTTTCCTTTCCAGTGAAACAGCATGCCCGTGTGGGCGATGCGCACGGGCGGGCACATCGCATGTACGCGGGGGTACAATTCCCGCAGCTTCTCACGGAAGCCCTCAAACTGTGTTTCATCAAACTTTTCCGCATCATAATTGGACACCGTCGGGATGCGCACCAGCTGCGCCAGGCGCTGTACAGCCCCCTCTGTGTCCACGGCGACGGGCGTGGGCGCCGCCCCAGCCCCCGCCTCCGGTTTGAACCGGGCCGCACGGATGCACAACACGGCGCACAACGCCAGCACAGCCGCAAGTATGAGCCAGCCGATCATAAAAACTCCTCCGTTCTGTTGGATATGGCTTGTTTTCATCATACCACAAGCAGGCAAAAAAAGGAAGCGGACGCCCCTGGGACGTCCGCTTCGCATGTGGTTTTAAAACTCGATCTTTTTCTCGATATAAGCGCGCAGGTCCTCGATCTTCACACGCTCCTGCTGCATGGTGTCGCGGTCGCGCACGGTCACACAGCCGTCGGCGGCCGTCTTGTCGTCGCCCACGGTCTCAAAATCGATGGTGATGCACAGCGGCGTGCCGATCTCATCCTGGCGGCGGTAACGCTTTCCGATGGAGCCGGTCTCATCATAATCCACCATGAAATACTTCGCCAGCTCGGCGCGCACTTCCTCGGCCTTGGGGGCCAGCTTTTTCGAAAGCGGAAGCACGCACGCCTTGAAGGGCGCCAGCGCCGGATGCAGGCGCATCACCACGCGGGTGTCGTTTTTCCCGGCGTCCACCACTTCCTCGTCGTAGGCCTCGCAAAGGAACGCCAGCGCCACACGGTCCGCGCCCAGGGACGGCTCCACAACATAGGGGATATAGCGTTCATTGGTCTCCGGGTCAAAGTATTCAAGACTCTTGCCGCTGGCCTCCTGATGACGGCCCAGATCGTAATTGGTGCGGTCGGCAATGCCCCACAGCTCGCCCCAGCCAAACGGGAACAGATACTCAATGTCCGTCGTAGCCTTGGAATAGAAGGACAGCTCCTCCTTCTCATGGTCGCGCAGGCGCATGTTTTCCTCTTTCATGCCCAGGCTCAGCAGGAAGTTCTTGCAGTAATCCTTCCAATAGTAGAACCAGTCCAGATCGGTGTCCGGCTTGCAGAAGAACTCGCACTCCATCTGCTCGAACTCCCGGATGCGGAAAATAAAGTTGCCCGGCGTGATCTCGTTGCGGAAGGATTTGCCGATCTGGCACACGCCGAACGGCAGCTTGCGGCGCGTGGTGCGCTGGATATTGGCGTAGTTGACAAAGATGCCCTGCGCCGTTTCAGGCCGCAGATAGACCTCATTCTTGGCGTCTTCGGTAACGCCCATAAACGTCTTGAACATCAGGTTGAACTTGCGGATGTCGGTAAAATTTTTGCTGCCGCATTCCGGGCAGGCGATGCCATGCTCGCGGATATATTCCGTCATCTCGTCGAAGCTCATGCCTTCGGCGTGTCCGCCCGCGTCCTCGATGAGCTTGTCCGCGCGGTGACGGGCATGACAGTCCCGGCAGTCCATCAGCGGGTCGGAAAAGCCGCCCACATGGCCGGAGGTGACCCAGGTCTGCGGGTTCATCAGAATGGCGGAATCCAAGCCAACATTGTATTTGGATTCCTGCACGAACTTCTTCCACCAGGCCTTTTTGACATTGTTTTTAAACTCGACGCCAAGAGGGCCGTAATCCCAGCTGTTGGCCAGGCCGCCGTAGATCTCGCTGCCCGGATATACAAAGCCCCGGTTTTTGCACAGGGCGACGATCTGGTCCATGGTCTTTGCGCTGTTTTCCATCGTGACACACCTTTTCTTATAAATGATAGGAACAATAAGACATGGGTTTATTGTACGGCAGGCGGCGCGGTTCGTCAAGGGTTTGGCTTGACTTCGCGCGCATTGTGTCATATAATATTTTAGCTTGGATTCCTCGTGTAAGCGCCGTATCCGCCGCGCTGGCACGCAGACATCCGTGCCAAAACCGCATACCGGGGTGTAGCGCAGTTGGTAGCGCGCCTGCTTTGGGAGCAGGATGCCGGGAGTTCGAGTCTCCCCACTCCGACCAAAACACCACTAAAATCATAGATTTTAGTGGTGTTTTTCATAAAAAAGCGCAAAAGCTTTATGGTAAGGTCAAAAAACTTGCGGCGCGCCAAAGCACGATGAAAGGAGACGAACGTATGGCCTACAGCGAGCTGATCAAAAACTTTGAACGCATTCGGGACTATATGCGCGAATTCTATGTGTACGGTTTTAAAAGCCGCGATGAGTTCACGAAGAAAAGCGCCCGCTCCTATGATGACGAGCGCCGCCGCGTTGAAAGCTGGCTGGGTGATTATATGCGTTTTCGGCAGACCGCTGACGGCAAAAAGGTCTTTCTCTCCATCGACAGCCGCATTTCTCATCACAATCCGTTCTACAAGGCATGGAAAGCGAAAAGTTTTACCGATGGGGATATCACGCTTCATTTTCTGATCTTCGATGTTTTATCCGGTCCGGATATCGCGCTGCCGCTCAACGGCATCATGGATGAAATTGACCGGCGGCTTTCGTGCTTTGACGAGCCGAAAACATTCGATGCATCCACCGTCCGCAAAAAACTGAAGGAATACGCCGAGCAGGGCCTTATCTGTACAGATCGGTCCGCAAAAACATTGCTGTACCGCCGTGCGGCCACGGCTCAGCCTGCCTGTACAGATGCGCTTGACTTTTTTTCCGAGGTCGCCCCCTGCGGCGTGATCGGTTCTTTTTTGCTGGATAAAGCCGATTCCCATGAGGAACACTTTGTGTTCAAGCATCACTATATCACCGGGGCGCTGGACAGTGAGATTTTGTACAGATTGTTTGAGGCGATGCACAGAAAACAGTCCGTCCAAATCGAAACCGTCAACCGGCGCAGGGAGCGCACCGCCGCGCAGAAGGTTGTTCCCCTGCGCATTTTTATCAGTGTGCAGAACGGCCGCCAGTATCTGATGGCTTATGCTCCGCGGAACAAACGGATCGGCTCCATCCGGCTTGATAATATTCTGTCGATCCAGACGGCGGGAAATTGCGAAAGCTACGATACATACCGGCAGAAGCTTGACCAAATGCAGAAGCATATTTGGGGCGTCAGTACCGAAGGGGGATGCGCGCGGCTGGAGCAGGTGGAGTTTACCGTGCGGTATGATGACAGTGAAGCGTATATCCACCGCCGTCTGGAACGGGAAAAGCGCTGCGGACAGGTCGAGCGTGTCGACGCTCACACCAGCCGCTTTTCCGCCGACGTCTATGACGCGGGCGAGCTGGTGCCGTGGATCCGTACCTTTATCTGCCGCATTGTCAGCATTCATTTTTCCAATCAGGAGCTGGCGGCGCAGTTCAAAAGGGACATCGACGCGATGGCTCGCTTGTACGGGCTGAACGGAGGCGATGAAGCATGATTTTCAGCGAGCTTTACGGCGCTTACTACAACACAGTCGCGGCCGTTCTGCGCAAAGCGGTTCAGCGCCCGCTCACGAAGGAAGATCTGCGAACGGTTATCGAGCGCTGTGCGTTTTCAGAGAGCGTTTTATCCATCGAACCGGCGCTCACGAGCGAAAAATGGCAGCTGCTCCGGCCGGACGGCACAACGCCCCTCCTCCATCCGCCGACCATGCCGCTTACGGTGCTGCAAAAGCGGTGGCTGAAGGCAATTTCTCTTGACCCGCGCATCCGCCTGTTTGATTTTGACAGTTCCGGCCTTGAGGATGTGCCGCCGCTGTTCACGCCGGACGACATTTACATTTTTGACCGGTATGCGGACGGCGACCCATTTGAAGATGAGGTATACATACAAATCTTCCATCGGATACTGGACGCGATCAAAAAGCGGTATTCGCTCAGTATTGATGTAAAAAACCGCCGGGAGGCCCGCACACATCTGAACGTCATGCCGGAATATCTGGAGTATTCCGAAAAGGACGACAAGTTCCGCCTGGTCGCCTCCGGCTGCCGGTACGGAAAAACCATCAATCTTGGGCGGATTTTGTCCTGTAAGCCCTTTCGGGGAGAACGGTACGGGCGCCAAAGCATCTGTGCCGCCGCAAACAAACGCGTTGTGATCGAGCTGTATGACGGACGCAATGCCCTGGAACGGGTGTTGCTTCACTTTGCGCACTTTGAAAAAGAGGCGCAGCGGCTGGACGAAAAGCACTACCGCGTCACGATCAACTACCGGCAGGACGACGAGACAGAACTGGTGATTCGGGTGCTTTCTTTCGGCCCGTTTATTAAGGTAACTGAACCGGAACGCTTTGTGGGACTGATCAAAAAACGGCTGGAAATGCAAAAAAGCTGCGGACTCTTTTGAGTTCGCAGCTTTTTTTCCGTGATAAGGCAGGAAAATTTTAGTATTCTATGGATGCAAGATGACCTTTGCGGGTGTTTGAATGTTCTTTCACCGCGGTGCGCGAGGAGGTTCCAAAGCGTATGCCGGTCAGGCTTGCGCGTGGCAGCCGCGAAAGCGGCGGGGTTCAACTCCCCTTTATATCGCAGGTTCGAATCCTGCCTTACATCCGTCAGGATGTATGCCAGTTGGTTTGGTCGCCGCGGGAAGCGGCAAGCAGGTGTACCTTCGGGTACGGATGAAAACAGGATTCGTTATCCGGCCAGAAATGCGCAGTGCATCTTTGGATGCAGCAAGCATTGCGGGCAATGCTTACCGGGCCCTGTCTGAAAACGGATACCGTGCAAAGGGCCAAACGGCCAGGAAGCAATTCTCCGCCGGTTGGCGCCATGCGCTGAAGGGTTCAGCCGCCGGGCAGGCATGGATGACGAATCACGAATTTAGACCCGAGGAGGTTTTTTATATGAAAAAGGTTATTATCAATGAGAATCAGAAGGGTTTCCTGTTTCATAACGGACGGTTTGTAAAGCTTCTGGGCGCAGGAAAGTATCCGTTGTTCGGCGCCCGGGAAATTGAGATCGTCTCTTTGAAGGAGCCTCTCATGTCTGCAAAATGCGAACTGGACACCCTTCTCGCAAACAGCGAGGTCGCCAAACTGACCTCTGTCTGCGAAGTTGCGGACCAGCAGCTTGCGCTTCACTACACAAGCGGAAAATTCGACGGAGTGCTCCGCCGCGGCAAATACGCCTTCTGGTCTGTGCTGGAGCGTCACGAGTACCAGCTTGTGGATATCTCCACGCCCGAGGTTGCGGAGGATGTGCCGCAGTACATATTCGCAAAGCTTCCCACCACGGTTTATACAAAAGTGGAGGTGGCCCAGTATCAGAAAGCACGGCTGTACTTTGACCAGAAGTTGATCCGCATTTTGGACGCCGGCACCTATTACTTCTGGAAAAACAATATCCGGGTAGACGTGAACCTTGTGGACACGCGGCTCACCCGGATGGAGATCACCGGGCAGGAGATCATGACGCAGGATAAGGTCGGCCTTCGCATCAATTTTGTGTGCAATTACCGCATCACGGATTATGTGAAGATACTCACCGAAATCGACGACTATGCCGGGCAAATGCACGTTGCGGCGCAGCTCGCTCTTCGGGACTTTGTAGGGAAGCAAAAGCTGGACGACATTCTGGCGAATAAAGACGAGCTGTCAAGGTATGCCTTTGAGCGCCTTAAGGCAAAAGAAAACGAGTTCTTCGTGGAAATTATCGACGCGGGCGTGAAGGATATCATTCTTCCCGGCGAGATCCGCGACATCATGAATACAGTGCTGATCGCGGAAAAGCGGGCACAGGCCAACGTCATCACCCGCCGGGAAGAGGTCGCCTCCACCCGCTCGCTGCTCAACACCGCAAAGCTGATGGAGGAAAACCCGACGCTCTACAGGCTCAAGGAGCTGGAGCACATTGAGCGCATCTGCGAGAATGTGGGCAATATCAACTTAAACGGAAACGGAGACGTTCTCTCTCAGCTTATGGGCCTGATGCATCCGGGAACAGCCTCCTGATATCCGGAGCCGGAGCGGTGAAAGCCGCATGTTCCGGCCCCGTCGGAAAGGGGATCACCATTGTGATCGAAGTAAAGGGAAATTTCAATACCGCGCTGTGCTATACGCCGGCGCTGGACGGAAAAGCAGAGGAGCAGATCCGCCTGGTCTGCGACGAAGAAGCGTTTCGGGACAGCAAAATCCGCATCATGCCGGACGTTCACGCGGGAAAAGGCTGTACCATCGGGACGACCATGACCATTACGGATAAGGTGGTTCCCGGTATGGTGGGTGTGGATATCGGCTGCGGCATGGAAACCGTCAGGATCGCACAACGGGAGATCGATTCTGAAAAGCTGGATGCGCTGATCCGCAGCGCGATCCCCTGCGGACGGGAAGTGCGCAGGGCCTCCCACGAATACTGCTCGTCCATCGACTTGAGCGCGCTTCGCTGCGCGCCTTACGTCAATCTGGAGCGGGCGAAAAAAAGCATCGGCACGCTGGGCGGCGGCAACCATTTTATCGAGGCGGATCGTTCCGATACGGGCGATATTTATATCGTCGTTCATTCCGGCAGCCGCCATCTGGGCGTTGAGGTCGCCGATTACTATCAGGAACAGGGCCGAATGGCATTGTGGGGCGGCGCACGCTACCAGATCGGGCAGCTCATCGAAACGCTCAAGTCGGAGGGACGCTTTCAGGAGATCCAGCCCGCAGTAACCGCCCTCAAAAAAGAGCATAAAATCAGCATACCGAAAGACCTGGCCTATGTGGAGGGCAAGCTTTTCGAGGATTATATCCATGATATGCGCATTGTGCAGCGCTTCGCTGTGTTGAACCGCAAAGCGATGATGGATGTGATCCTTTCCGGTATGGGCTTTACAAAAGCAGACGAATTCACGACCATTCACAACTATATCGACACGGACGCGATGATCCTGCGCAAAGGCTCGGTTTCTGCCAAGAAGGGCGAAAAGCTGCTCATTCCCATCAATATGCGGGACGGCAGCCTTATCTGTATCGGAAAAGGAAACCCGGAGTGGAACTGCTCCGCCCCTCATGGGGCCGGGCGGCTCATGAGCCGGAGAGCGGCGTTTTCCACGCTTTCCATGGAACAGTACCGGAAGGAAATGAAGGGCATTTACTCCACCTGTGTTGTTCCGGATACGTTGGATGAATCCCCTATGGCCTATAAGAGCATGGAGGAAATCATCGCGCAGATCGAACCCACGGCGCAAATCGCAGAGCGTGTCAAACCTGTTTATAACTTTAAGGCGGCAGAATGATGAAAACACCTGTTTGTTTGACTTTCCCTGTAAAGACAGGCTGCCTGTAAGAAAGCGGTGCCCTGACGGTTCTTACAGGCTGCCCGAACTGTCGGGGAGTGATTTAATTGAAAAGAACGCGGGCTTATTACCGGCGGCAGAGAAACCGGACCATTGAAAGAAAGCTGGGGATCCTGCGCAGGCTTGGCGGAGAGGAGTATGTATATGCCTGGACGCGGGGTGCATACGGCCGTCTCGCCAAAGGAAAAATCCACTGTTCCTGCCCCATGTGCCGGGCAAAATCCCGTGATGAGCACAGCCATAGGGACAAAAAGGCTTTTTTATCCGCCAAGCAGCAAATGGATGCGTGACACACACGCCGAAAGGAGGAGCACCGGATGAAAGATACAATACAAAAAGAACTGGCTCAAATTGAACAAACACAAAATGTGCGGATCTTGCTGGCGGTCGAATCCGGCAGCCGGGCATGGGGCTTTGCCTCTCCGGACAGCGACTATGATGTACGGTTCATCTACGTCCGCCCGAAAGATGCGTATTTGCGGCTTCAAAAACACCGTGATGTGATCGAATTGCCGATCAACGACGCGCTGGATATCAACGGGTGGGACCTCACCAAGACGCTGCGGCTTCTGCATAAGTCCAACCCAACGCTGTTTGAATGGGGTGCCTCCCCCATTGTATATTTAGAAACAGATTTTGCGGCACGGTTTAAATCTGTTATGGGGCGATATTTTTCTTCGAAGAGAGGGCTGTATCACTATATCCATATGGCGGCCGGCAACTACCGCGAATACATCAAAGGCGATATGATAAAGGCAAAGAAATATTTTTATGTCCTGCGCCCGGTCCTCGCCTGCCGGTGGATCCTTGACAAAGGCTCCCCGCCGCCCATGCTGTTTTCCGAACTGATGGAGAGCGGGCTTGCACCGGAATTGAAACCGGAAGTCGAGCGTCTGCTCGAGCTCAAGGTGAATTCCCCTGAAATCAGGATGATTCCGCAGATCAGGACGCTCAACGAATATCTCAGTTCCAGCATAGCGGAAATCGAACAAAAAATCGCGCGTCTTCCCAATGAGCGGGAAATCGGCTGGGAAGAGCTGAACGAACTGTTCCTGTCGCAGCTTATATAGTTTGCAGCAGCGCTTTCTTTGGCCTAAGCCAATTTGTTTTCAATGCGGCGGGCAAAACATGTACCGTTATTCCAATTAAAACAGCG